>CAMZKQ010000098.1 GCA_947311265.1 uncultured Chlorobiota bacterium
ATTTATGGTATATCCCAAAGTTTCCACAAAAATTTCACGTAAAAATCCTTCTTGGTAATTTTCTTCTTTGAGTTGCATAATATTTGCCAATCTCAATTTATTACCGTAAAATTTTTGAAAATTCTCAAACGCCTTATCTACTTTTTTTGCATCAAGGTTTTTGAGATATTTGTTGGTTACTGATTTTTGGAATAACGACATATTTTTTCATGTAAAATAGAAAGATAAAAAACTTTGTTTTTTATCTTTCTATTTATTTTATTTGTAGTGCAGCACTTATTGTAGTTACTCACAACATTAAAGTTTATTTAACAGCCATTAAGGTTTAGCCTAAGCTACTGATTTTTTTAAGTGCTGCTAAATTCACTATTGAAATTCGCCTTCCGTCAATTTTAAGCACGCCTTCTACTGCAAATGTGGAGAGTGTCCGTATGGCATTAGAAGTAGTCATATTTGAAAGGTTGGCAATATCTTCTCTTGATAAATAGACTTTTATTGTCTTGTTATCTCTCTCGTAACCAAATGTTTCGACAAGAAAAAGTAAGGACTCTGCTAAGCGGCCTCGTATGTGCTTTTGAGTAAGGGTGAGGGTTCTTTCATTGGAATGTCCTAGTTCTACGGCAATGTGTTTTATAATCCTTAGCGAGAACTGGCTATTGTTTATAATCAGTTTTGTAAGCATTTCTTTATCTATCACCGAAATTGTACAGTCGTCTATCGCCACTGCTGATGCGATATAATTATCTTCTGCAAAAACAGCTCTAAATCCAATAAATCCAACAGATTTTACCATTCTTATTATTTGGTCTCTGCTGCCAATTCCTTCTTTAAAGATTTTAACTTTGCCTTTGCAAAGGCAAACTAAACCAAGTGGGCGGTCGCCTTCTTTAAAAATAATTTCATTTTTTTTGTAGTTCGTACAAATGCTATGTTTTACAATAAGTTCCTGCTCTTCGGGTGTAAGTGTGCTAAAAATAGAGCTTTTGTCGATATAGCAGTCTGTGCATTGAGCTTGTCTGTGCATTTTTTCATCTAAAATTATACTAACTGTGCCTCATGGCTGAATTCTCTGTTTTATAACATCAAAAATACACTTTATTAATTACAACAACAAAAAAATCAAATTAAAATTCATAATCTATTGAGCAGGACGGCAAACAGTTCTCACGTAAAAATGCGACTACTTTTACGTGTTCTGGGTGAACACGGTAAATGTCCAATGTATCAAGCGTTGCAAACTCTGAAACGATAGCTAAATCGGCAGATTTATCTAGCCCATTTACATTGTATTCTACGCTATATCTCAAAATTTCAGGAATTACAATAGGCAGTGCCTCTAGTGCGGTTTTTATGTCTTCTTTTATCCGAGATTTTTCAGCTTTATTTTCAAGCGGTTTTAATTTTATTAATACGATGTGTTTTATCATATCTACTTTTTTTATAAAAAAAAGGGCAACTTAGTTTAGTCGCCCTACCAGTTTACTTTTTAACCCCAGCAATTGTGTAAGTTACAGAAACAGGTGCATGGTCGGAGAGTTTCATTAACTCTACTCCTCCGGCATCGGCTGTTTGGTGTACTTTTCCAGAGTTGTCGATAAAATCGCCGTTGGTAAAAATATAATCTAACTTCCTGTTCCAGAAACCGTTTTTATTGGTGGTGTGTGAGAAGTATTTTGAGTTATCGGCCTCGTATCGGGCTTGCGAAATAGCAGCTTCGTAGCTATCGTAATAGGGTTGTAAAATATTCAAATCGGGTTCAAAACTAGGGGTGTCAAAATCGGAGCTTTCTCCACATTTATCATCATCAAAGTTATCAAACTTTACACTCTTGGGGGGTATGGTGTTAAAATCGCCAGCTAAAATAAAGTTTTTTCCTGCAGCATTTACTTTATCTACTGCTTCTTTTATAAGCGAAAGTTGCTTTTGGCGAGTGCCATCTTGGGCAAATGCGGCTGTATGTGTATCGTAAATAATAATCTCTTTGCCATTTACATCTGCCGTTGCATTAAGGATATTTCGGCGAAGGTAAAAATATTGTACCACCCCACTTTGCTCCGAAATTAGGGGCAATGCAGTCCGTTTGGCATCAGTGAGTTTGTATTTAGAAAAAATGGCGTTGCCCGAATTAATCCGCCCAATACCGTCGCTAGGCACATAGTCGGACTTCCACTGCGAGGCATACACGGCATAATTCAAATCTGTATTATCCAGAATTTGCTGCACTTGGTCTATATACGCTGTGCGTTTGGAGTCAATATCAATTTCTTGCACCACAATAATATCGGGATCCATCAACTTTATTTGGTCGGTAAGCCCTTTCATGTTGGTCTTTACCTCTTCGGCAGACATTAGTACTCGGTCGCCGTAACAGTCGAAAAAGAAGTCGATTCTACCACCACCAAATTTAACATTCCAAGTTACAAATTTTAAAGTCGGTGTTTCAGAAGGCGATACTATATTTTTGGCTTCGTAGTAAATTGCGGTTTTTTCGTCGCTTTCTTTTTCGATAACATTATGAAAAGGGTCGCAGGCAGAAAGCGTAAAAATAAATAGAATTAAGAATAAAGAGTATTTTTTCATTTATGATATTTTAAACATGGAATAAAACTAATTCTGTAAAAATAAAAAAAGATATTAAATTTGACTAAAATTTTTATATTTTAATGCTCAATATTTACCACCTTAACACTTTCCTAATGAAATACTACCTAAGTTTAATTTTCTGGCTACTCTTTTCGCTTTCTTCTTTTTCGCAAGTTAAAATATTGAGCAGTAAAGTGCTGAAAACTAAAACGACTCTAAACTGCCAATTTGTAATAGAACTATCGCCCACCCAAAACAGGAATGAAAACTACAAAGTTACCACCAACTTACTAGATGCTAGCAACGAGCCTGTTTATAGGGGCAAAGAAAAAACAATCTATTTTTCCCGTAGGCACTCAATTGTTTCGGGCAAATTAGATATTAAAATCCCTTATAATCAAATCAATTTGCCCCTAGGGCAAAACACTGTAAAGCTAGAGCTAATTGTATCTAAACAGGACGGTGAGTACCCCCCTTTGCTTAGCAAAAAAGAAGTCATAACTATGCCCAAAATTTTCCCTTACCAAGACCAGAAAATCACGATAACTAATTTAAAACTAACCGATAATGCCAAGCAAAAACAAGTAGTAGGCACTAGTGGCGAATGCTATGTATCTTTTAAATATCCGCCCGAAAAAATATGGAACCTTGGCGGCGAAGAACACACACAAAAGTACCTCTTACATATTGATATTTATAAAACCAAGAGTAAAAAACCTGTAACTTTCTACGAAAAAGGACATAATTCAATACTCGTTTATGGAAAAAAAAACAGACAAAAGGTTAATTTTTTTATCCCCGCTCATGCCGTAGCTTTGCCTTATGGGAAATACAATTTAAAATTCAAATTGAGCTTTTATAGCGAAGACAACTCTTTTGCCTTTGGGCAAAATACAGAAAAAAACTTAACCCTAAGGCAACCACAAATCTACTTCGCAAAATTTGAAGCCGATAAAATTTGGGTCGTCGAAAAAAAATACGATGCCTCGAGTGCCTTGGGGCGATTGTTTTCCCGAAAATCCTCCAACGTAGGCAAAGGCTATCCTGATGTATTCTGGACATTGGCCGTTGGCAATTTTCAGAAATACCGCTCACCAACTAATAAAAATGCCTTTTCAGGATTTAGTGCTACAGTAAATTTTACCATTGCCGATACCGACCCCATTTTTTTTGAAATCTATGATTTTGATATGTTAAATCGAAACGATTTTATCGGACGTAAAAAAATAGAGCATCAAAAAGGGAATGATACACAGGAGCATACAGGTATTAGCTTTAATAATGTGGAAAGTATGTATTTTACATTTCATAAAATGAAAGTGCCTCATTTTAAGACTCTTAGTTTTACCCACCAACCAGAAAAGCATAATGGCACATCTGGCGAAATGCTTACTTTTAAATACCATTTTTCAGAGATTCCTCAAGAACGCCGCATTAATTTCGAGCCTATTTTAATGTATAAAGATAAACATTTGGAGAATTTCAACTTCATCAATATCGAAAATAAACCACTATATGCCGAGTCGAACTCTCGCTCGGGCGACCTAAAATTATTTGTGCCTTATTTTAATTTTCCTCCAAAAGGAACACCCGGAATATCTGTAAAATTAGATAACAATTTTTACTTGGGCGAAGCGTTTATGGACGAAAAAATTAAAATTCCGACAATTACTGATATTCGACTAAATTTGAGCACAAAAGAAGGGGAACAAGCCGGCATTAAAGGGTTGTTCTTAACATTTACGCCAGAAATTCCACACCTTTATATAAAAGAACTTGGGCAGTCTGGCTTTCGTTATTCTGTTTTATTTACGGGTAATAATTTTAATGATAAACTCAAAAATAGCTTACAAAATAAACTCATCGCATTCCAAATCGAAAACAAGTACAAAAAAGTTTTTATACCTTATTATAAGGTAGGAATAAAAGCCAAGAAACTTAAAATTTCGATAAATGCAAAAACCATTGCAGTTATAAATGATATGCAAGTAGGGGATAATAACTCATCTGTAATACATTCATACCCAGAACTTATAGAAGTAAAAATTGAAGAAATAAAAGCAAAGTTAAAATTCAAATACCGCAGGGCAGGCAATTACTACAAAATCAGGATTTACCGTGGAGAAGACCTTATATTTCAATCCGCAAAACTAAAAGCAAGTAAATACATAACTGCCGACACTAAAAATACCGCATTCATTTCCCACCCCGAGGACCTTGTAAAAATTATTTTTTCCGACCCTGATAACCCCGACGAAGGAGCAATCCAACTCTTAGAAATTAAGGCAAAAGAGCTAAATTCAAAAGCCACAATAAAAAAACGGCTAAACAGACCCTTCGCAAAACTGACAATAAAGTAGAAAGTTTTAAACGACTTAATTCTTCTATTTAAAAATTATAAGTAGCTTTGCAGTTAAACAAAGTTCAGATTCTTGAAAAAATATTTTTACATATTACTTTTCTTGGCCTCCCCCCTTTGGCTAGCCGCTCAAAAGCATAACTTTACTCTAC
>CAMZKQ010000099.1 GCA_947311265.1 uncultured Chlorobiota bacterium
TAAAATCTTGCGAATAAGCAAAAGGGCTTATCAATACTAAGAATATAATAAAAATTATTTTCATTTTTATTTAATTTTATGCTTTTTCCTATTGGCTTTAATCACCTTTAGTTCCACTCTTCGATTAAGTTTTCTACCATTAATGTAATCTGCCCCATTTATTGTATTTGGGGCAATGGGTCTTAATTTTCCGTAGCTTTTTGTTTTTATTTGCTTCTTTTTAGCCCCTTGTTTTACCATGTATTCTTTTATAAAATCGGCTCTTTTCTGAGCTAATTTTTTGTTGTATTCCAAGCTCCCTTTTCCATCGGTGTGTCCGTCCATTTCTAATTTTACTTCGGGGTATAAAACTAGGCAGTCGGCAATAGAGTCTAGCCCAACAGTTTCTTCTGTTTGAGATTTATCGTAGTCAAAATTTATTTTATAAAATTTTGAGTTTACATTATCAAAAAGGTACTCACAGTTGTCTTCGTTATTAGGGTGAGGTACTTTTGCAAGTTCTGTTGTTTTTATTTGGGTATATTTCACTCCGAGTGTTCTCGTTTTTTTTAGTTGATTACGCAATTTATTGGCCGTATTCCTTTGGTAAGCCAATTGCTTTTTCTTTCGAGGTGGTATGCCTGTAACTAGTACCGATTTCTTAATCACTTGGTTCTGTTCTGTTAAGTTTACCGAAATATATTTTTCGTTCCATTGTAAGTTTTCAAAACTCATGTTGTTTTCTTTCTTTATATGGCTTCGTAATTTATTTTTATCAATAAAACGGTTAAATGTTCTGAAAGTAACGCCAGTTGTATCGGTACTATTTTCGGCAAAATAATTAAGCAACTCCTCTTTTTTTTCTTCGCTTAATGGTTCTCCGCCTTCTACTTTTACAAAGATTGTATTGTTTTTTTGCCTGTTAAAGTTTCCATTTTTTAAGGATTGTAGAATATCAAACAGTAATACCCTATCTCCCCGAGTGTTACTAACCCTCAGTTTTACATGCTCCGAAGATTCCCCTGGTGGCGGAATTACAAGTATGGTGCTAGCATCTATTCCGTTAGTTACAAAGTAGTTAAGTATATAAGTAGCCCTATCAATTGCCACCTGCGATGTGTCTTTAGGATCGAAAGGCACTTCGATAAACAGTTCTTTATTCATATTTAAAAAATAGGACAGGTCGTCCATTTTGTGCTGCGAAACTTTGTCTGTTTCGGTGGAGTTGGGGAAGAAATTTACAGTCCAATCCCTTTTGGCATAGCTTAGAAAAAGGGTGTCTGCAACAAGCACCTCAAAGTAAGAGTTATTGGTTTGTTGTAGATTTATCCTAGCTGTATCTATTTTACTTTCAATAAAATAGTCCATTATAGCAACGGTTCTTTCTTTGTAGAGGGAGTCGTTACTTGGGGTTTTTATTTCGGATATTAGCTCTCTGTAAGTTTGCAAACTACTTGTAATTTTGTTAAGCTTTATTTTCGAGCTATAATCAATAGAATCTGTACCTTCTTTAAAGGTGATGTGATAATCTTCGTTACCAGCACCTAGAATAATGGGTTGTAGTGGTATCACTTTTTTTACAAAATGCAAATCGGCTTCGCCTTCTACATATACCGTTTCTACGTGTGATAGCATACCTTGAGCATCGTAACTAACGATATACGAGCGAGTTGCAGGAAGTATCATAGTATAACTGCCATCGTCTGGGTTGGGCTGGTAGGTTTGTATAGTGTCGTGGGAGCTGGGGTCAATAACGTAAATTTTAATTTGCGTAGTGTCTTTTACTTCCTGAAAAATATCATCAATAGTTACGATGCCTGAAAAAACGCCTACTTTTTTTCTGAATTTTTCCGACATCATTACCATGTAGATGTCCTTGTTGCCAGATGTTCCGAATTTGTTGGACACATAGAAAGCATATCCGCCCCCAGGCGATGCCATATAAAATACATCATCGCCAGTTGAGTTGGCTGGGTAGCCTAGATTTTCGGGGCGATTCCATTTTCCATTTTTTTTTGTGAAACAAATAAATCGTAGCCTCCCATGCCTTTGTGTGTATCCGAGCTAAAAAACAGGGTTTCATTATCGGAGTGTATATAGGGACCTTCTTCATTTCCTTTTGTATTTATTTCGCTACCTAGATTTACTGCTTTGCCCCACTTCCCATTTACTTTCTGGGATTTGTAAATATCCATGCCTCCAAAACCGCCTCGGCGATTACTTGTAAAATAGAGGGTGTTACCATCGGCACTAAGGCTGGCATGAGTTTCTCGATAGCGAGTATTTATATTTCGCCCCAGTTTTTTAGGTTTGCTCCACTCTCCATTATCATAGGTACTTTGGTAAATATCGCCGCCGTGGTTGTGCTTGTAGATAAAAAGTGTACGCCCATCTATGGATAAGCCCACTGATGCTTCATGCCCTGTGGTATTAATATTTTTACTGATGCTCTTTGGGGGAGTCCATTTTCCGTTTTCGAGTTTGGATATGTATATATCTTCGTGATATTGCCCGTTTTTGTCTTTTTGGTTGCCTGTACCTTTTCGTTTTGATGTAAAAATCATTGTTTTTAAATCTGCCGATAATACTGGGCTGTGCTCATCATAGATAGAATTTATGCCACCGCCTATTTGCATTACTTCAATATCTAATGGGCGAGATAAAAATTCCTTGCCTACTTTACAGTGCTTTAATAATTGCTCAATTTCTTCATCAAATTTTGTATTATTTGTGGCTTGTAGTTTTTCTAGTGTGGCTATGGATTTATCAAATTCATAATTTTCATGGTAAATTTTAGCGATAAAAAGGAGGGTTTCTTCTGGTGCATTTTTTTCGCTAAATTTATCCGAAAAGTTTGGCGATATTTTTTTCTCTGCATTTAAAAAAAATGGCAATGCCCTATTTCGCATACCTGCCGACATATAGAAGCAATAACCGGCTTTATAGTTAAAATGAGCATTGTTGGGAAATCGCTCTGCGAGTTGTTCAAACAAAGGGGCTGCTTTTTCAAACTCCTCGTACTGGTAATAGTCGTTGGCTTTGTTATAGATAGCAATATCCGTATCCACTTGTGCTTGTGCAGAAATGAAGCTACTAACAGTACAAAGTAATGCAAAAATTAATTTAATATGTGGTAAGTTGTTTTTCACTTTTGTGGGCTTATAAGTTCTTACGCATTAATAGTGCCAAAGTAATACATTTTACACAATACTTTACAAGATGTATATTATATTTAAAACGCATTTTTTGGACAGCAAGGGTATTAAAATAAAACGTTTTAATTTAGAAAAACTTATGCCAACAGAGTCGAAATTTCCTTGAATTTACTGAAAAATAAGCCCGCATGGAAACCATCGGCAAGCGAATGGTGGGCTTCAAAGGATATTGGCATTACTTTTCGTCCATTTTCGGTAATAAATTTCCCAAAAACAAGTTTAGGGACGCTATCCGTTACGGGGATATTTCTGGGGTGTTTTATTGATGTAAAATTTAGCCAAGGCAGTACCGAACTATGGATAACATTATCTTTTGCTTCGGCTACGGGGGCAAATGTTTTATTGGCTTTCATTTTAGTAATAATTGTTTCGCAGTTACGACAAAACTGGTATATATCCTTATTAAATTCTGCAAAAAAGTAGCCAAAAGTTTGGTCTTCGTGCAGGAAAGTAGAGCCTGCATCTATTGTGTCGTAAAGGCGAACTTGCTCGCCATGTATTCGGGTGCGAAGTTCTTCTATAGCATTTATCGCAGCAGTGGCTGTATATAATGTGCAGAAAAAAAACGAAAGTTTTTTACGCTTTGCAAAAGCGTAGAGTTCGGTAACATCAACACTTGCCGTGATATTATAAAATGGGTTTTCGTAGGCTTTAAAAAACTCGTATTGAGCTTTCCTTTTCCATGTTTCAATATCTATTATTTTGTAATTCAAATTATCTATTTTTGTGTTATAGAGCCGTTTTTTTTGGTAAAAAAAGGCAAACTAGTTGGACTTGGTTGATTTTTAGTTTTGTAAAAAGTGAAACAAATCAAGTAGCCACTCATCAAGAACACTCAATACCTAGAAAAACAAAGCATATCCCATAGCCACCAAACCAGCCAAAGCACAGTAGATGGCAAACCAAATTAACTTGCCTTTTTTCACTATATTAATCATCCAAGTACAAGCCGCCAAGCCTGCAAGGAATGCCGCAACGAAGCCGACCAGCAAAACGGTCGTCGAAAAATTAGCCGTTAAAGCCGGCTCTTCTATAATGTCTTTTACAGTCAGTAAATTTGCACCTAAAATTGGAGGCAAAACCATAAGGAAGGAAAATTTTGCCGCTTTTTCTTTATTAATTCCTGCCAAAAGGGCAACAGCAATAGTAGAACCCGAGCGAGAGATACCCGGCAACACCGCTATAGCTTGTGCAATACCTACAATAAATGCACTTTTATAAGTCATGCTTTTTTCTTTGGGCTTTGAAAAATAGGTGAACCCCAACAGTACCGCAGTAAGCATAAGCATAGCCCCAACAAAAAGCAAGTTGCCA
>CAMZKQ010000100.1 GCA_947311265.1 uncultured Chlorobiota bacterium
AATATTTTTATGAAAACATAATAAAATTATCTTTGTGTAAGATGAAAAAAAGACTACTGATAAAAAATATTAAACTCTTGGTGCAAGTACAGAGGGGCATAAAACCTAAGCTCTTGGGCAAAGCGATGGAGGATATTCAGTGCATTGAAAATGCCTTCCTGCTAACCGAAGGAGATACTATTGCGGATTTTGGGGAAATGAAAAATCTATCAAAATTAGCTTACACAGAAGGCGTTATGGAAATAGATGCCACAGGAAAAATGGTTTTTCCGTCCTTTTGCGATTCGCACACACACCTTGTATATGCAGGCAGCAGAGAAATTGAATATGGCGACAAAATAAAAGGGCTCTCTTATGAAGAAATTGCAAAGCGAGGCGGTGGGATTTTAAATTCCGCAGCACTATTAAATGAAACTTCCGAGGAGGAGCTTTATAAACAGTCCTTTGCCCGCTTGGAAGAAATTATTTCGCAAGGCACAGGGGCAGTAGAAATAAAAAGTGGCTATGGATTAAACCTTGAGGGCGAGTTAAAAATGCTTCGTGTAATAAAAAGGCTAAAAGAAAATTCGCCCCTTATTATAAAGGCAACTTTTTTGGCCGCACATGCTGTGCCGGTAGAATATAAAAATAGGCAAAACCAATATGTGGATTATGTTATTGACACCATACTGCCCACCGTGGCAAAAGAAAACCTAGCCGATTATATTGATGTGTTTTGCGATAAAGGCTTTTTTACTGTTGAAGAAACTCGGAAAATCCTTGTTGCAGGTAAAAAATTTGGGCTTTATCCTAAAATCCATGCCAATGAGCTTGGCTTTTCGGGAGGCGTACAAGTGGCTACCGAAAATAATGCCCGTTCGGCAGACCACTTAGAATATGTATCAGAAGCCGAAATTTCGGCTTTTAAGAATAGCCAAACCATGCCAACAATTTTACCCGGAGCTGCTTTTTTCTTAAATTTGCCGTACTCCCCTGCCCGAAAAATGATTGATGCCGGGCTACCTGTAGCCATAGCATCAGATTTTAACCCCGGCTCGTCCCCCTCTGGCAATATGAAACTAATGCTATCCCTTGCCACAGTAAACCATAAAATGACACCCCAAGAAGCCATTGCAGCAGCCACAATAAATAGTGCTTATGCTATGGGGGTTAGCCACATTGCAGGAAGCATTACTAAAGAAAAGAAAGCTAATTTCTTTATCACAAAAAAAATACCAACACTAGAATACTTTAGCTACGCTTACGGTAGCAACCTTATTGATACCATAGTACTTAATGGCGAACTTATCCAACCTATATAAAAATGCTTAAAACAACTCTACCACAAACCGAAGACCACGCAGAGCCGCACAACTGCCTCTTAAAAACGGGACATGGGGAAATTAATATGAAAAAACAAGAGAGGAAGTGGAGTAAGGGAATGTTTGCTATATTCGAGCTGCCAGAAAGTTCCCCAATTTTAACACTAGATGAAATTATGGCTAAATATATTCATCATCAAGATAAACTCCTTTTTTCAACCTATATGGAGCAACTTAAAAATGGGAAAATACCCCCACAGTTCAGGTTTAGGATAATAGTAAATAATAAAATGAAATTTATAGTATCCAGTGCTTGTAACGATGCAATTGGTAAAAACATCTATAGCATATCAGGCTACCTAAGCGATATGACCGAGTGGCTTGCCCTTGAAAATAAACATAAAATTATTACAGAACAGGCAGCAGAGGCAATAATAACCGCCAATGCACAAGGGGCTATTATAGATACCAATAAAAAAGGCGTACTTTTAACAGGCTATAGTTACCAAGAAATACTAAAGAAAAATGTACTCTCCTTTTTTTCAGAAAAAGTTCTTCGGGAAAAGCCGTTTAGTTTCGGCACACTTAAAGAAGGGCAAATTATAAAAGTGGAAAGGGACTTAACCCGGAAAGATGGCTCTACAATCCCTATAGAAATGACCTCTACAAAACTCTCCGACGGGAGATTCCTTTCTATAGCTAGGGATATTTCATACCGCTTAAAGCAGGAGGCTGCTAAAAAAGCAAAAATACAAAAAATAAAAGATGATTTAGATAAAGCCAACCGTATGCTAGTGGTGCAAACACTAGAAAATTATGCAAAAGGCGGGGTATTCTCCGAACTGAAAAAAACCATTAAAAACGATGCCGTTTCGGACAACTTAAAACTTGCAAAAATCAACCAAATAGTAAATCAAAATATAAATAAAGAAAAAACAAGCCCATTTTTTCGCCTCCTGTTTGAAGAAGTACACCCCGGTTTTTTTTGCCGATTGGATAAATACTCCGGAGAGCTAACTCCTGGCGATAAAAGACTCGCTGCCTGCCTTAGAATGAATATGACTTCAAAGGAAATTTCGATAATCGCAGGCACTTCTCTTGTTGCCGTAAATAAAAGTAGAAACCGCCTCAGAAAAAGACTAAACCTACAAAATGGAGAAAATTTAATAAAATTTATGCAGAAAATTTAACTTTGAAATTTGTTGTAATTTATTGGTAATTAGTGATATATGATTTTTCTAGTGGTTTGTTACCTACAAGGGAAATATTTTTATTTGTATAATTCTTAAATTATTGATTTTTTTAAATATTTTTGCAGGATAAAACATTTTGATAAAACTGAAATCAATAAAACGATTTTAATAATTAACTAAAATTATTTATAATGAACCTAAAATCTAAATTCTTTGGATTATCGTTAGTAGCCACTACTCTTTTTACGTTTAACGCCTGTACAGGCGATGCTACGAAAAAGGATAATATAAAAGACTCCACTAAAACAGAAGTAACAGAAGTAGTAACATCAGAAACAGTTGTACACTTTCTAATCCCTTCGCCACGGCACATGTTTTCCTTTACAAAGGACTCAAAGCTGAAATTTTCGGAAGACGTACTAAACCCTATCGACCGAGCAGATAAGTATATAGATACCCGCTCAAAAGAATTTGGCTTTGGCGTATATTCCGCCGATTTAGCCTATACTGCAGCTTTTAAACAAACCAAAGCATCGTTCAATTACCTAACGGTAGTAAGAGATTTAAGCGACAAAATTGGCATATCAACAGTTTTCGACGAAAGCCTAGTAAACCGAATCGACAATATTTCAGAAAACAAAGATTCCCTTATTAAAGTAACTAACGACACCTACTTTGATATTGTTAAGCACCTAGAAAATGACCAAAGAACAAGCACACTAGCCCTTATTTCTGCCGGGGGCTGGCTAGAAAGCCTCTATATAGTAACCTCCTTGGTGGGCGATTACTCCACTAGTAGTAATACTGTCCAGTTAATTGCAGATCAAAAACTAATCTTTAAAAACCTTATCGACTATTTGAAACAAAACGAATCTGATGAGAATATAAAAGCAATTATGACCGACTTTATGCCTATAAAACAGGTTTATGATGAATTAAAATTTGAAAATACAGAGGTTGATAAAAATTCTGGACCTAAGGGTAGCGTTGTTATTGGAGGTAAAAAAATAACAATGACAGCCGCACAATTTGAAAAATTAAAGAAGACAATTGCAGACGTAAGAAATAAATTAACAGGTAATGACGTTTAAAAACATATTGGCATTTATTTAACATATTTTTACAAAAAAAGCTTTAAATTTAAAGGTTTGAAAAAATTAAAGCAAACTTTTCAATATGTAAGAAATAAATTAACAGATATTAACGTTTAAGAAACGAACCTACTAAAAAATAAATTTACATTGACTATGAAAATACTTAAACTAACAATGATTGTGGCTTTTCTAGCCTTGCCTTTTTGGGGAGCAGCACAAAGTTGCTCCAAAGATATAAATTTTCAAAAACAGAGAATTAAAAAGCCATGGAGCTACAACGACCTTTCAAAAGCTGCAACTTGCCTTACAGGAAAAACTTACGAATTTATCCTTCCTTTAACAAAAGGAAAAGACTACCGTATTCAGTTTTTTGCAGCACCGGTGTTTAATAATAAAATAAATTTTAAAATTTTTGACCAAAGCACAGGGCAGCTAGTTATGGATTTACCCGGAGAATCTGCAAGCAACGCAGAAGGTACTTGTGCTTTGCACGATATTGTTGATGAGGAAACATTTAAAGAATCGCACCCATATTTTGATTTTTTCCCTGCAACTTCTACATCTATAAAAATTGTAATAGAAGTCGAAACAATCCCTAACGCTAGCGAAGCCGCTACCGATGGTTACAAAGCTCCTGAGAAAAGAAACAGAGGCTGTGTTACAATTTTTGTTACAGACTCGGAAGCTCCTGAATAAAAAGTACTTACTTAAAAATATAAAAGGCTACATTAAGTAGCCTTTTTTTATGCTTAATATTATGAAACTACTTTATACAATTGCTATATTCTTCTACTCCACACTTGCCAGCCTATTTTCGCTCTTTAATAAGAAAGCAAAACTTCGTATGCAAGGGCTAAAAGCAACCCAAAAAGAACTTGCAAAAATGAGCCTTATAAAAGCAACCCGGATTTGGGTGCATTGTGCATCATTAGGCGAGTTTGAGCAGGGAAGACCAATTATAGAGCAATTAAAAAAAAAATACCCCGAAAAAAAAATCGTGCTAACTTTCTTTTCCCCATCAGGCTACGAAGTTAGACGAAACACACAATTGGCAGATTATGTTCTTTACCTTCCTTATGATTTTAAAAAAACAGCCGAAAAATTTATTTCAGATATAGACCCAGAAATGGCAATATTTATAAAATATGAATTTTGGCATTGGTTTATCCAGCACCTTAAAGAAAAAAAAATCCCAACTTACCTTGCATCAGCTATATTTAGAGAAGACCAAGTTTTTTTCAAACCTTACGGGGCATTTTTCAGGAAAATATTGAGTAATTTTACTGGTATTTTTGTCCAAAATGAAAAATCCTTAGCACTTTTAGAAAGTATTAACATTAATAATGGCAAAGTTGCAGGTGATACTCGCTTCGATAGAGTACTTGAAATTTCAAAAAATAAAAAAGAAATTTTGAAAATAAACGAGTTTAAAAATAATAAAAAACTTTTTATTGCAGGAAGCACTTGGCCACCCGATGAAGCTATTATTGTAAAGTTTATTAATATAAACCAGCTAGACTTAAAATTTATAATTGCTCCCCATGAAATTCATAAAGCAGGCATAGACCGCTTAAAACAATCAATTACAAAAAAAGTTATCTTGTTTTCGGAGAGTAACTTGCAGAATATCAGTAACTTTGATGTGTTAATAATTGATAGCATTGGGTTTTTGTCCTCTTTGTATGCTTACGCAGAAGTGGGCTATATTGGCGGCGGTTTTGGGGTGGGAATACACAACACTCTCGAAGCAGCAACATTTGGCTTGCCAATTATATTTGGTGCAAGATATGATAAATTTCAAGAGGCAAAGGATTTAATTGACTGCAAAGCTGCAAGTTCAATCAATAACTATTTAGAATTTGAGGAAAAAGTTACCGATTTATTCTTAAACGATAAAGCCCGTGTAAAAGCTGGTAAAATGGCAAAAAA
This sequence comes from uncultured Chlorobiota bacterium, assembly GCA_947311265.1. Taxonomy (GTDB): domain Bacteria; phylum Bacteroidota; class Bacteroidia; order Bacteroidales; family JAADGE01; genus CAMZKQ01. The sequence continues at coordinate 5,518 of CAMZKQ010000100.1, forward strand.
TTATATTCTGAAAAATGCAGGAGCAACAGAAAGTGTACTGCAAAACATGAAAATTTGATAGGAAGCTAAACTTTATTTCAAGTAGATGCAACTATTTTGAATAGTTTAGGTCTTAGTAATGAGTTCCTTATTAAAAGAGCCTGTTACATACATTTTGTTCAGGCTTTTTTTTATGATTACCTAAACTTAGAGCCGTCTCCTTTTAGTGATGCTCATCATGGTCATCGTTTTTGTGCTTATGCTTGTCTTCTTTTTGCTTTGGCTTAGTGGAGTCGCCTAGCTGTTTTCGCATGTGGGTATCGGCTTCGGTATTTTGCATTTCGTGATATTCATGTACGGAAAGTTTGCCGTTTATAAAAGCAGCAGCCATTGCTTTTTGCACTTTTTCTTCTGCCATAATTAGTTCAGCCTTAGCATTTTCTGCTTTTGCATGAGCCCTTTCGATAGCCAATTCGGCATGCACATCTTTCCCTATTTTTATATCCGAAACATCAATAGAAACGACATGAAAAGCCGTTCCTTCGCCCAGTTGCTTTTGTTCAACAATATCTGCTAACTCAAAAGGGCTTTCTAAAATATCATAATGGCTTTTGGCCTTACCAATTTCGGAGGCTAAACTTTCGTTTACCCTGGCCATTACAGTATCCTCGGCAGCTCCACCGATGATATTTTTTAAGTTCGCTTTTACAGTCAGTTTAAGTTTCATAAACAGCATAACACCATCACGGGCCACACCGGAAACGCCATCAGTTTCAACAACTCTTGGGTTTATGGCAGCTTGAATTGCCGACATTACATCAATTTTTGATAGGTCGATAGCTGCAATATCATCAAAAGAAATATCTTGAATTTTAGCTTTTTTGGCGGCAACAAAGGCATCAACCGTTCGGGTAACATCGCCATTGGCCAAGTAATGCTCTTTTAGAGCATCTAGTGTAAAGTCGTCGTAACCCGCATTGTGTGCGGTAATGAGTGCATCTACAACTTGTACTACATCTACATTGGCTAAATAGTGAGAAGAGAGCTCGTTGATAGTTAGTTCTAAATTGGCATTTTTTGCCGTTATTAATGCGTGCATTACAGTTTCGACATCTACTTTTGCTAAATATTTTGCGGCTAAATCGTTGAAAGACATATCTATACCAGCATTTACTGCCCGTATGCCTGTATCTACAACAATTTCGATATCTACCTCTGCAAGGTATTTCTCCATTAAATCTTGTGGGTTTAGTGGTAAGCCTGCATTTTTTGCCTCAATTAGGTTCTTTAAAATTAGTTCTTGCGGAATCTCCTGAAACCGCATTTTTATTAATCTCCACCAGCTAACACGAATGCCCGAAAGTACGGCTTTGTACCAAAGCCCGAGTGGTATATATGTTCTAAAAACATAAAACAAACCGCCTGTAAGTGCCAAGATGGCAAAGAGCATTGCCCAGAGGGTCCAGTCGCTAGCCTCTGCATCTTCCCCCGTGGCTACAATAAATTTTGTTTTAGCTTTATCTGCCGTAGAGTTTGCATCATCAGGAATTAATGATTCGGTAGTGGTACTGTCCTGAGGAAGCAGGGAGTAGGTATCAATTTCATCTTCTCCGCAGCTAGTTAGGGCAATGATATACAGAAATCCAATAAGGAAAATTTTAAATTTTAGTTTCATATTCGCAATTCTTTTGCTCGTATAACTTACTGATTAAAAGTAAATTATTGACAGATTTAAGGGGTTGTAAAATACTATTGCAAATTTGTAAAAAATAATGGAATTTTACAAGTAAATTTTAATTCAATTTTAGTGTTCGTCCTGTGGAAGGTCGTCGTCCTCAAAAGCACCAAAAATATGCTTTTCTGTTTGGTAGGTTTTCATATCCATTTGCCCACTCTGGAAGGCTTCTGCCATGCCTTCTTGTACTTTTGCCTTGGCATTTACAAGCCTAATTCGGGCATCAACTTCGGCGCCATGTGCATGTGCAACATGCTCTTGGGCATGAATTTCTGCTAATTTTTTTGCCTGTTCGGCCTTTCTTACTTTGTAATCGGCAAGGGTATCGCCTCCTATTTCGATGTCAAAAACTTTAATATCTAAAACTTCGTAAGCACTACTTTCGTTTAGCTTTTGTTCTTTTTCATTTATTTTTTCGTATTCTGCTTGGGCTTCAAATTTTGTTGCACCATCAGTAGCATGAGCTTTGGCTTGCCCAGATATTTTTTTATACACATTTTCGGAGATGGTATTTAGGCTTTCCAGTACTTCTTTGTGGGTTTCGTACTTAGGGATTTCTTCGGCTACTGCCTCGTTTATTCTTCCAAAGAGTACTTCTTCACGAGAGCCTTTTCTGTATAGGGCAATTTTTCCTCTTACGGTAACGTGTAGTTTTAGAGTGATTTGCATGCCATTTTTCACTACAACAGATACTGCTGGGGCTACATCGAGTATTTGTGGATTAACTGCCCAGTTTACAATATCATTGATATCCATATTAGGAATTAAGTCAAAAACAAAGGCTAGACCGGGCGAAATTTCAATATTGTTTTTTTTGGCGTATAGAATGGCGTAGAGTGCTTTTATCATATTGCCGCCCTTTATATAATGTGCATCGAGGTCGCTTACGCTAATTTCTAGGTCTGGATTTTTTTTTATAACGTTTCTTGCTTTTACATATTGCAAAACATCAGCACCAGCTAGGTGGTGTTCTTCGAGCTCTTTTTTTCCGATGCCCAGATGTGCTTTTTTTGATATTATTAAGGCTTCAACAAAGCGTTCTGCATTTCCTCCAATCCTATGAAAATCAACAAGTTCTCCTGTCGAGAGGGGGATGTCAGCTTGTTTTGCTTTTATGATATATTTTATGATTTTTCCTACATCTTTGCCTTCAAGGTTATTTTGTACTAGCTCGTTTTGGCTAATATCTATGCCTGCTTTTTCGGCTTTTATCATGGTGCTTACCAGTTTTTCCATGTCGCCATCGGTAAGGTAATGGATATTTAGGGCTTTTTTATCAATTTCAAGTCCTGCTTTTTTGGCTTTTATCATTGCCTTGGCATATTTTTCAATATCAATATTAGCCCTAAAATGCTCTAAAATACTGCGTTGCGAAATTCTTAAATCGGCGTGTGGGTTTTCTTCATTGTCATCAGAGGCTTCTTCTTCTAGTATTTTTTGCTCTTCGGTTTCCGAAATATAGAGGCCTGCTTTTTTTGCTCTGATGAGTATATCAACAATTTTTTGCATATCATGGTCAGAGAGGTTTTCTTCTACAAGGTCTTGGAGGTTCATGTCAATATCTGCTTTTTTTGCACGCAGTATTATGCCTACAAAAGTTGAAATATTGCCACCGTAAAGTGAGTGTGTTTCTAAAACATCACGGGAGACGTTTATGTTTGCATTTTTTACAATCTTAAGGGCTTTTACGAGTTGCTCAATATCTCCACCGGAAATCTGGAATTTTTCTAAATCGTTGATGCCTACACGTACGCCTGCGCGTTTCCCTCGGATGAGTACGGAAATCATTTTTTCGGTATCTTTGGGGTAGGTGAGGTAGTAATCTCTAAGGTCGTCGAAATCTAGGGTAACATTTACTTCAAGGGCTTTTACGTATTGTTCGAGCAAAAATTTGACGGGTATTTTTTGCATTTTCATTTGTTTGTATCGCCAAGAGAATTTGCGAAAGCCTGCGTTTTGTGCCAGGGGGTATATATCGAAAGGAATGTGTATCCAATAGAAGTAAAAACCGATTGAGCCTATAATTAAGAAGGCGAATATACCTAATATGTATTCCATTTTTTAGTTTAATTTTAATGATGGTTATGATGCTTGTTTTCTTTTTTTTTAGAGTGTCCTGCAAGTGCTTCTTTTGCTTTTTTTGCACGCAGTTCGGCCTCTAAAATTTGTGCTTTTTTTTCGGCAATAATTTGTTCGGCATTGAGCCGTTTTATTTCATTTTCAGTTTCGATATTTCGTCCAATATCGGTATCGTTGATTGTTATATCTACAAGGATAAAAGCATTTTTCATTTTTGCGAAATCGGCTTTTATTTTTTCGGATATTTGGGGAAGGTGGCTATTTACAGCGTTGTAGTTTTCGTATTTGCTTATTTCTGCGGCTGCATTTTGTTTTATTTTGGAGATAAAAAAAGCGAAGTTGGCTGCTTTTGAGTAGTATTTTAAATCGGAGAGTGTGCTAACGGTAAATTTAACGACGACTTCTGTGCCGTCTTTTGTAACCCCTGTAAGGGGTTTTAGTTGCTTGTTTACGGGGACTAGGGCATGGTTGATTATTTCTGTGGCTGTACTTTCGGAGAGTTCGTATTGAACGATGTCTTTAAATGATACTTTTAAGTTGTTTTTTTCGGAGAGGTTTACGGCTTCAATTAGGCTTTTTATATTTATGCCATCGTTGTGAAGTTGGAGTAATTCGCCTGCTGAAATTTTTGTTTTGTACTTTTTTGTAATGCCGTAGAGTCTTACTACTTCGTTAATTTTGCTGGGCAAAATTTCAGAGAAAATAATTTCTCGTGCTGAAATCGTTTTATCGGCTTTTAATATTTGTAAGATGCTCTCTTTTAATTCTTTTGGGCTGTAGAGGAAGAAGTTGCTGTTTTTTAAATCTGAAATTAAGATACTAGGGTCAGCGGTATTTAGTGTGGCGAACGTTTTTAGTAGTTCGGTGAGCTTGGTTTTATTTTTTGCAAAATAGAGTAGGTCATCAAAATCTGTATCTAGCTTATTTTCGGCGGCATAAATTAGCCCGTCTGTCATGCCTTGTAAATCTTCTCTTATTAATTCTGATTTTATTAGTTTTTGCAGAGGGATTTTGATGTTTTTTTCTTTTGCCAAAACGAGTGCCTTGCAAAAGGGGGCTAATTCTACTTTTTTGTAGAATATTTTGATTAAATCTGCAAGGAGGATTTTTACGTTGCTCGATTGTAATAAAATAAAAGATTCTGCAATATGTTTTGCATCTTCTTTGGAAATTTTATAGCTCAATAGCTCGTCATATACTGTTTTGTTATTCAACTGCTCCGCTATTTATTTGTGCGTCTATCAAACTTGCGGTATTAATTTCTCGCTCTGCGAGTTTGGCAAGGTGCTTAAATTTTGCATATCGCCCATTTTTTCGGGCGGTAAGGTAGGCTTTTACGACTTCGTTTATATCGGCATTATAGCTATATTTTACAAAATCAATAATTAAGGAAAGGTGTATTTTAAAGCTATCGTCTTTTGCTTTTACAAGGAATTGGTAGAGTAGGGCAGGGTCTTCTAAAATATTTTTTTCGAGTATTATGGCACTTAGTTTTTTCTTAAAAGCTGATTTTCCGTATATTACATACTCATTGGCAAGGGTGTTGCAGGCTACTTGGTCGAGAAATGGAAATATTTTGAGTTTTTTTATACAGACTGCCTTGGTGGCTTTTAGTATTTTAATGCAGGCTATGATGTTTACATCGTCATCTAAGAGTGGGATAAGTGCAGGGAAGGAGAGGTCTAAGTTGGCTTTTTTTAGCATTTGCTTTACATGAATCAATTTTTTAATATTGATGTTGTTTAAGTAAAGGGTGCGTAGTTCGTTTGTTCCAATTTTTAGGGTCTCTTCTTTGGATTGGATTAAGAAATTGAGTAAATCATTTTGCTCTTTATTGCCATAGAATAAAGTTTTAATTTCTTTAGAGTTTAGCTCTACCCCATCTTCTTTTGCTTTTAATAGGGCTGCGGTTATTTCTTTAAGGTTACGGTCTTCTTTGTAAAGCGTTTTTAGCTCATCGGCACTAAATTTTACTTCTTTCTTTTTGGTCTTCACTAGGAAGCCTAGCAGGGTGCTGAATGTGCTTGCTTTACCTTTGGAAGCAAAAAAGCCTTTGATAAACCCATAAAAAGTGGGGAATTTGATTTTATCTGTTTTCCGTATGGCATAGATTTGTTTTGCCCCTTCAAAGTTTAAGTTTACCCCATTTTTTATGGCATCGGAGTAAGCCGTTAAAAAGCCAGACCTTTTATCTATGGAAAGATAAAGCTCCATTATTTCTTCGGGAGTTATTTCGACTTTGGCTTGGAGTGCTTTTTTAATAAACTTTTCGGGGATATTAAAATGAAGCGAGAGCATTAGGTATTTCCAAATACCAATTTTTAAGATTTTAAGTATCATATCTCATTTTTATAAAATGACTACTTTGCATTTTGTAATGCTTAGTTTACAATTGTAAGCATTCTTTGTGCTAAAAGTATTATTCTTGTTTACATTAAGAATGGTACAGCTTACAAAAATAAGATATGATTTACTTTTTATCTACACCTTGCCTTTTGGAGGTTTAGAGATAGAGTCTCTCATTTTAGTATCTGATTCAACATTCTTCATGTTGTAATAGTCCATTATTCCCATGTTGCCATCTCGGAATGCTTGTGCCATTGCTTGTGGTACTTGGGCTTCTGCTTCAATTACTTTTGCACGCATTTTTTGTGCAAGAGCAATCATTTCTTGTTCTTCGGCAACTGCCATTGCACGGCGTTCTTCGGCTCGTGCTTGTGCTATTTTTTTATCGGCCTCTGCTTGGTCTTGTGCTAAAGCTGCTCCGATATTTTTCCCGATGTCAATATCTGCAATATCAATGGATAGGATTTCAAATGCAGTGCCTGAATCTAATCCTTTTTCGAGTACAACTCTTGATATAGAATCTGGGTTTTCGAGTACGTCTTTATGTGATGCTGATGAGCCTATGGAGGATACAATGCCTTCGCCTACTCGAGCGAGTATTGTTTCTTCGCCCGCTCCACCTACGAGTTGCTGTATGTTGGTACGTACCGTTACTCTTGCTTTTGCAATAAGCTGGATACCGTCTTTTGAGACGGCTGCTACTGGTGGGGTGTTTATAACCCTTGGGTTGACCGACATTTGTACGGCCTCAAATACATGCCGACCAGCAAGGTCGATGGCTGTGGCGGTATTAAAATCTAATCCTAAGTTGGCTTTTTCGGCAGAAATTAGTGCGTTAATTACTGATTGTACGTGTCCGCCTGCTAAAAAGTGGGCTTCTAGCCCATCTCTGTCTATTGTGAGTCCTGCTTTTGTGGCTGTAATCATTGCGTTTACAATTAGTTTTGGTGGTACTTTTCTCCAGCGCATAAATATTAACTGCACTAAGGATACTTTTACTCCAGAGATTAAGGCTTGAAACCATAGCCCAACTGGGATAAAGTAAAGCAGTATAAAAAATGCTATAAGTCCACCAATTCCAAAGACGGTGTACATCATAAGCTCGGCTTTGGCTTGTGCCAAAATCAATAATAAATCTGTCATGTTTGTTAGTTTAAATAATTGTTTGTGCTGCTAATTTTACGGTTATTTTAATATTTTTAATTTTTGTAATTTCGATTTCTGAATTTTCATCAATAAGCAAATTTTCGGCATGGGCTTCGTAGTACTTGTCGTTCATCATAATTTTTCCGGTTGGAGCAAGCCTTGATATGGTTATTCCTAAGTCGCCGATATTCAGTTCTTTATATTCTTTTTCATTTACTTTGTACTCAAGGTTTTTACTTAAAGATGCTTTTGTCCAGGTTTTTTCCCGCAGGGCAAAACTGAGTGATGTAATTGTAAATATTGCGACTCCAATTAGTACGGAATGACCTGTGCCAGCATCATAGTTGGTGTAGGCCACTACAACTGCTGCAACTAAAAGTGCAAAACCGCCAAGCCCAGCAATAGTAATACCTGGGACGATAAAAAACTCAAGCAACATAAGGGCAACACCCAGTATGATTAGTAGTATTATTGCTGTTAAAACCATTTTTATTTTAGTGTTAGTGCTCTTTGGCTCTAAAATTATTGTTTATATCTGTACTTATAATTTTTACAATATCGTTTTGATCCCTTGTTTGGTGGAATGTCCAGTTGCTTTGTAATTTCTTGTTGCCGTTAAAAAGGTACTGCCATTTAATTTGTACGCTTGTTCCTTGTTGTACTATAGTTACTGTTGTGGTATTGCCTAGGGCATAATAAGTTATTTTAATTCCATTTTTAATATTTGTTACTTTTGTATCTTCATTGGCTTCTAAAAAATACTCCATGAGTATGTTATATTTTTCTCTTACTCGCCTGGAGACCTTGGTTGTATTTGTTTTTCCTTCTACAAATCGAGATACAATTTTGAAGATAAGGAATCCCAAAAGGATAAGCCCGAGTATTAAAACTAATCGTCCCATTTTATTCGATAACGGCTTTTAAATCCATTGAGCGTAAGCTGTTCCGAAAGGGTTTCAGGAAGTGGTATGAGCCACTTTTTATATCGCAACTGCCCTTATGATGAATAAGGTAGGTGCATTGTGTTGCCTGTATTTCATTGTGTTTGCAAACGTCCACAAGGGCATCAATTACATAGTCGAAGGTGTGGTAGTCATCGTTATAAAGCACAAGTATTTTTTTTTCTTCATCAAGAACGTCAGTATCGTAGTCCTCTTGATGTTTTTCTTTTATATTGTATAACATTTTTACTTATTGTTGTTTTGTCGAAGTAGGTTTATGGCCTCTCCTGCTTTAATTTTTTTGTTGCCGTTGAAGGCAATTACAAAGCCTTCTGGAAAACCGGCTTCTCTAAGTTGCTTTTTTATTGTTTTAGCTTCTTCGTAAGTTTTTGTATTGCCTACGGTGTAGATGGTGAGTCCTGATGTTTCTTTTATAGCATTTACTTTAAAGCGTTGGGCTTCAATTTTGGCATGTAGTTTTTTTGTTTCTTTGGAGAGTGAAGTGTATGCTCCGATTTGTATTTTAAATCGGATATTGTTTACTTTTGTTACTTTTGTGGGTGTGGAAGTTTTGTTTACAGGGATTGATGATTTACCTTTGTTAATTATTGATTCTCGTTTTTTAGCTTCGCTTAGCGATATATTTTTCCCATTATTGAATGCGACAAGAAATGCCCCTTTGTAGCCAGCAGCAACTAATTGTTTTTGAACTTTTTTGGCTTCATATTTTGTGCTGTAAGTGCCTGCAAAATAGCGAGTGCCTTTACTTGTTTTTTCAGTGTAAATGGGGCTAATGCCACTCATATCTGCATTTGTTTTTGGTAAGGAAAACATGCCAATTTGCACTGCATAGGCTAAGCCTCTTGTTTCAGATATTTTTACACCTTTAACAAAGTCATTTTTCCCTTTTCCATAACCTTTATTTGTATTGTTATTTACAACAGTAGTTTGTTTTTTTATTGCCGACTTGCCTAGAAGTTGGTCAATTTCTTTTTTCATTACTAAGTTGTAAGCTGTATTTTTGTTTAGTTTTGCTACTGCTTTTCTATAATTTGTTCGCTTTCCGTTAGCAAATGCAATAATCTGAATGTCTTTTCTTGCGCCTTTCTTAGTTAAAATGCGTTTTGCTAAATCTGCTGCTTCTGAGCTATGGTACTCGCCGGCATAAAAGCGTTTAAAGTTATTGGTTTTAAAATTATCGTAAGTTATAGGTCTAACAGGTAGGTATTTTGTTGCATTTATCGAGTTTAGCCCTACGCTCATTTGCACTCTAAAAGTAGTGCCTTTTTGGGCTTTAAAGGCGATAGGTGTTTTATTTTCAGCCGTATATTTCATTGTGTTTTTAAGTACATATTTATACTTGGTTTTGCCTTTCTTTCCTTTGCCCTTGCCTTTTGTATTTGCTACTGCTGCTGTATTGTTATTTTCTAGGGGTGTACCAATTTTGAAATTATAGTATAAAGAGTAGGCGTACTCGAGTTCCTTAATTGCATCGTGTTGTAGCATAATGGCCTCCATTTTAGAGAGGTATTTTTCGCTTTTAAATTGTTGTATTTTAGAGCGGGTTAAAAGGCTTTCTGCAAAAATAATGTGGCTATCTGCATTTTTTTCATGAATAAGAGCTTGCTTTGCTTTTTTAGGTGATTTTTTTCTTGCTTTAGCAATATTTGTATTATAGATGTTTAGCTTTATAAGGTTAGCCGCTGAGTATAAGTCTGTTGCTTTTAGTAACCAAGCAAAAATAAACATCTCTTTGGTTTGTGCATCTTGTTTAATTTTTTCTCGCTTCTGTTGGTTGGTTTCTGTATCTAGTTGTTTTACAAGTACTTCATACTCTTTATATACCTTGTTTACTTTTGCATAAAGTGCATCGGCTTGCTTTGCTTTTTCTCGGGCATTAATCATCATTTGTTGCTCCTGCGGTGTTATTTTTATTTTTTCAAAAATAATTTTTTCAGATGACTTGTACAAGTTCCTGTCTTCTAGTGGGTTATACTGTGTTTCTGCTAATGTTGTAGTATTGCCGTTGGGTGTGTTGTTATTTGTAGTGTTATTTGCGTTGTTATTTTGATTATTGTTCGTATTGTTGTTATTCTGATTGTTATTTTGCCCTTTTCCGTTTGTATTATTATCAACAACAGGCTCTTCCTTTATTTTTAATAAAGGGTCTTTCTTAAAGTAGCCAAAAGCAATTTCTTGTTTTCTTATGGCTTTTATTTGCATGTTATGAGCTTGCTGAAAAGCGGCATGTTTCTCTACTCTAGATTTGCTTTGCGAAGAGCGAATAATTGCCAATGCACTTCCAAATTCTTTCCTTGCTTGGGTAAATAAGGTGCTTCCTTTTGCACTTTCTTGGCTACGGTCTTTGGCAATTTTGCTTAATGCACCAGTATAAATATTAAACTGTTGTACATTGGCTTGCTGAAAGTATTTAAAGGATTTTAGACCTTGTTTTGCCATTTTTTTTTCCGCCCGAGCGGCCTTTCTTTTTGCTTTTTTTCTGTCTCGTCTTCTTTTGGCTACTTCTGCAACTTTTGTGTATGTTTCGAGTTGTTTTTGATAAATACTTGCTTTTTGAGCATAGGTTTTTCCTTTGGCATAAGTTAGGCTAAGGGCTTTAAGCTCTGCTTTTTGCACAGAAGTAAAAAGAGAATTGTAATAATTTTTATTTTTTAATTTCCCAAATTTGCTAAAATCATCTTGTGCTAAAGTTTTCTGAGAAAAACTTGCCGAAAGTAAAAATACAGTAATTAGTGCAATGCAAGATTTTGTTTTAAATGTTTTCATACTATTGTTTCTAATAAGCCTAAAATAGAGGCTAGTTAAATTTAATTGGCTTATAATTAAGCGTTTAATGGTTTGTTTACCGGGTAAATAATTTGCTGTTAATCTATTTCTATTACAAGTTTCTACTAATTTGCTAAGATAAAAAAAAACTTACAGATTGAGCTAATTAATTAGGGATTTTTTACTAGAGCATAAAAAAACTGAGTACCAACTCAGTTTTTTTATTATGCAAAAGTGTAAATTGTCCTTTAAGGAGCTTAATACTCATCTTCATTAAAAAGGAAGTCGTCTTTACTTGGGTAATCTGGCCAAATATCTTCAATACTTTCATATTGCTCTCCTTCTTCTTCTACTTGTTCTAAGTTTTCAATTACTTCAAGGGGGGCACCCGAGCGAATTGCATAATCAATTAATTCTTTTTTGGACGCAGGCCAAGGTGCGTCTTCTAGCTTTACAGCTAATTCTAGAGTCCAGTACATAGTGATTTTATTTTAAGGTGTTTATTATCTTCTTTGCACAATTAAAAAATAAACTTGTAAAAAGTTACTTTTTCAAAAGTGTGCAAATATAATAAAATAATGAAACCTTAGCATATTATTTATAAATTTATTTTTGCTTTTAGATTATTGAATATCAGTACCTTATGTGCTTTTGTGATGTAATTTACCTTAATCTTAAATCCCAAAGGGGTGAAATTATGCACCTTAAGGTAAGTTTTTTGTATAATTAGATAAGAAATTCTAAATTGTATTTAGTGCTTACTTTACTTTTGTAATTTTTAGCATATTTGTTTTGTGCGAAATGTGCATAGGTGTACTGGCAATGTGTATAACATAATCGCCAGATTTTAGAAACCCTCTTTCTTTTAATTTTTTTATTGAAAACTTAATGGCCTTATCGGCACTATCAAAACTGGGGCTATGAAACGAGCGTACTCCCCAGTACATCGACGAAATGCCTAACAAATATTTGTTGGGCGTGAAAGCAAAAATGTCGGCCTTGGGGCGGTAGGCGGCAATTGTAGAAACTGTATTGCCTTTTTCTGTAAAGGTAATTATGCCTTTTGCTCCAATTCGCTCGGCCATTATTGAAGCACTATAACAAACTGAATCTCTTATAAATCGGGAGTTTTCTGGTGAAGGTAAACAGCCTCTGTTATAGTTATATGCTTTGAGTTCGGTATGCTGAATAATTTTGTGCATGGCATGTATGGTTTCAATTGGGAATTTTCCTACGGAAGTTTCGCCACTAAGCATAAGGGTATCAGCCCCATCAATTACGGCATTGGCCACATCGGTAGCCTCGGCACGTGTTGGGCGGAAATTATCAACCATACTTTCCATCATTTGCGTAGCAATGATAACTGGCACGCCTTTTTCGATACACTTTTGTACAATCATTTTCTGTAAAAGCGGTACTTCATCAAAGTCCACCTCAACACCTAGGTCGCCTCGGGCTATCATTATACCATCGGCTTCATCTATAATTTGATCAATATTTGTAATGGCCTGTGGCTTTTCTACTTTGGCAATAACGTAGCACTTTTTCTTTTTCCGCTTTATAAGTTGCTTTAACTCTGTAACATCGCTTGCTACCCGAACAAATGAAAGGGCAATCCAGTCCACATCATTTTCAATTGCAAAAATGGCATCTTTAATATCCTTCTCTGTTAAGCTAGGGAGGGAAACGTTAGTCTTGGGCAAGTTTACGCCCTTGCGGGAAGATAGAGGGCCGCCATAAATGATTTTTGCAGTAACGCTCCCGGGGGAAGCCGCAAGGACTTCGAGTTTTATTTTTCCATCGTCGATAAGAATATCGTCGCCAGGCTCTACGTCCTGAGAAAAGTCTTCGTAATCTAACTGTACTTTTTGGGCTGTGCCAAGGTATTCTTCCGAAACAAACTCTATAGTTTCTCCTGCCACAAGCATTACTTTATTGCCTTCTATTTGCCCAGTTCGGATTTTAGGCCCTTGTAGGTCGGCCATAATAGCGACTTCAATTTCGAGTTCTTGGTTAAGCTCACGAATTGTTTTCATCAGTTCGGCGTGCTCTTTGTGTGTACCGTGCGAAAAGTTGAGCCGGCAAACATCTACTCCGGCTATAAACAGTTTTCGAAGTGTATCTTTATTAGATGAGGCAGGACCTAGTGTGGCAATAATTTTTGTTCTTGATGCGTCTATTGTCATATTTAAAATTTGAAGAGGAGTGTAAATTTAGGCGATATTAATTTTATTATGGGGCGGTAATTACAGGTGTTTTTTTCTTTATAAAGGTGTAACTTAGACCAAACTGCGAAGTATAACCCAGCATTTGGTGTTGGGTAAAAGCAAAGTCAAAAACGATACCTTTATATCCATAACCTGCACCAAACGAATACTGGGTAGTCAGGTTATTTTGCTTGGCTACACCTACTCGTAAGAATAAGTCTTTTATAAGTTGATACTCGATACCACTTCGGAAAAGGGCAGGAAGTTCTAAATCTTTTTCGGCTTCTATTGTAAAGAGTACTTTTTTAGAGAAGTTATAGCCCATACCAATACGTAGAACAGAAGGTATTTTTTCACTTTGATAATCTGCGAAAGAAGCCCTTGAAACATTAAAAATATGAGCCGCAATATAAAGGTGGTCGATAGGCTCGGTAAGAATGCCAATTTCGCCTACTGGTGCCCCCTTTTTACCATATTCAAGTGCTTGATTTACAAGGAAATAATCTAACTGTATGCCGGCAGAAACCCGTTTGCCTAATTGCATGGCATAGGAGAGCCCAAATTTACTTTCGTTGTATAACCCGTATCCAAAATATTGATAATTTAGCCCAATATTTCCATATTTAGAAATAGGAGCTGCGAGAGCTACTGCTTTCATGCCAAGCTCACTCATGCCAAAATTATTAGCAAAATAAGCCCCACCTGCAATGCCTTTGAGCTTAGCAAGCCCAGCTTGGTTGTGCGAGGCCGACCAAATATCGGTAAGTACAAGTCCCGAATTGCCCATTGCAGCTTGTCTTGCCCCAACACTGTTGGTAAATTGGGCTTTCAGCGAAAGCGAAAATAAAAGGAGTAATACGGGAAGTAGTATTTTTTTCATAACTTACTTTTAAAGGTTAAAACATCTGGTATTAGAATAAAGTGTATTAAGTTAAGATGAAATTTTCATATCAATATAAAAAAAAGATACTTTACTTGTATATTTTTCTATTTTTGTGGAAAATTTATAATTAATAGCATTTTCTTTACTTAATCAGCAAACTTAATAAAAAACTATGAGTATTAAAATTCATGATAAAGAATTTAGGGTAATGATACCCGAAGAGCAAATTCAAAAAACTATAGCCGCAATGGCCAATAAGATGAATAACGACCTTTCTGGAAAAGATGTTATATTTATCGGGATACTAAATGGCTCGTTTCTATTTGCTGCCGATTTAATGAGGCACATTAATTTAGACTCTAGAATTACGTTTTTAAAAGTGGCCTCCTACGAAGGTACTACTTCTACGGGTACTGTAAAAAGACTTATCGGGATAAACGAAGACCTAAAAGGCAAAACCGTAGTGGTACTCGAAGATATTGTAGATACAGGCAATACAATGACAAGCATTGTGAAACAACTTAACGGCTACGAACCAAAAGAAATACTCATTGCCACAATGCTTTTGAAACCAACCGTTTTTAAAGACCAATTCAAGTTGGATTATGTTGGCGAAGAAATTCCTGATGTTTTTGTGGTAGGATATGGTCTTGATTATGATGGACTTGGCAGAAACTACCAAGATATATACTCACTTGCAGAAAAATTATCCGGCAATTTTTTCCACAACATTATCCTTTTTGGAGCACCAGGCTCAGGAAAAGGGACACAAGCCAAAATGATTATAGACAAGCACAACCTTGTACACCTCTCTACAGGAGATATGCTACGGGCAGAAATTGAAGCCAATACAAAAACAGGGCAAGAAGCAAAACAACTAATGAAAGGAGGCGGCTTAGTAACCGACGAGCTTGCACTTCGCATGATAGAAAATAAACTAATGCTTAATAAAGGCACATCTGGCTTTATTTTCGATGGCTTCCCCCGCACCATAGAGCAAGCCAAAGGGCTTGATGCCCTTATGAAAAGAAAAGGTATGGAAATATCAGTTATGCTAGCCCTTCGTGTTGATGATAAAGTACTTACAGATAAACTCTTGGAAAGAGGAAAAGTTGGAAACAGAAAAGACGATACCCCAGAAATTATAAAAAACAGGTTAAGAATTTACCACGCAACGACCAAACAAGTGGGCGATTATTACAAAAAGCAAGGCAAACTTATTGATGTAAACGGCGAAGATACAGTAGGCAATGTTTTTAATGTAATATCTAGGGCAATTAATAACCTGTAAAGATAAATTAAAATTACCTCCTTAAATAAAAGTGCAAGTAGAAAATTAAAACGAAAATGGGACAGTCCAACTTTATAGATTATGTAAAATTATTATGCCGTTCGGGCAGCGGAGGTGCTGGTTCTAAGCACTATATGCGAGATAACCGAACCACCAAAGGTGGCCCTGATGGTGGCGATGGCGGAAGAGGTGGGCATATAATTTTGCGAGGGAACAAACAAATGTGGACACTTATTCACTTAAAATACCGAAAACATATTTATGCCAAAGACGGTCTCTCAGGCAGTGGCTCTCGAAGCTCCGGAGCACAAGGTGAAGATATTTATCTTGATGTACCACTAGGCACAATTGCAAAAAATGCAGAAACAGGCGAAGTCCTTTTTGAAATTACAGATGATAAACAAGAAATAATCCTCTCCGAAGGCGGGCTTGGTGGGCTTGGAAATTGGCACTTTAAATCCTCTGTAAACCAATCGCCACGCTACGCAC
>CAMZKQ010000101.1 GCA_947311265.1 uncultured Chlorobiota bacterium
TATTTTTTTATTACTAGATATTTTGGCGAAGCTTTTACAATTATATAAAAATACTACCTTTGTAAATACAAGCCGCTGGCAATAGCTCATTAAAATAAAAAAATCAATATGCTAAAAAAAATACCGCATACCTATGCCATTATATTTTACATCATAATTGCTACTGCCCTACTTACTTGGCTTGTTCCTGGTGGGCAATACCAGCGAGAAACTAAAAATATAAATGGCAAAGAGCGAAAAGTAATTGTTGAAAATTCCTTTAAAGAAGTCGAAAATAATGGGCAAACTTGGCAGATATTTTCGGCAATGTATAAGGGCTTTAAAGAAAAAGCAGGAATTATTGTTTTTATATTTATGGTAGGGGGAGCCTTTATGGTGGTTACAAAAACAAGGGCCATTGACACTGGTATTTTTAAGTTTTTAGACTTTACTAAAAAGCTAAAAAGCAATAAATTACTAGACAAGCTAGGGGTAGATAACATTATAATTGCCTTAATAATGCTAATGTTTAGCTTTTTCGGTGCAGTTTTCGGCATGAGTGAAGAAACGATACCATTTATAATGATTCTTGTACCTCTATCTATATCAATGGGCTACGACTCTATAACTGGTGTTGCAATGGTTTTCTTGGCCGCAGGGCTAGGTTTTGCTGGGGCTATTCTAAACCCATTTACAATTGGTGTGGCATAAGGCATTGCAGGTATTCCCCTGTTTTCAGGGATTGAGTACCGCCTAGTTTGCTGGGTAATAATAAATATTGTTGGTATTGGCTATGTTTTAAACTATGCTTCAAAAATTCGTAAAGACCCAAAAAAATCACCTGTATATAAAGAAGATGAGTATTGGCGGAAAAACAAATCGGATATTCAAGCAGATGGTAATGATAAAACCCCCTACTTAGCATGGGTAGTTTTCGGACTAATTACTGCCCTCCTACTCTACCTCTCTTTTCGCTACCAAAGCACCACAATTTCTGCAGGAAAAGGGCTTAATTTCAGCATTCCAATACTGCCTATATCTACTGGTTTATTTATACTTGGAGGCTATTTTAGCTTGCGAAAATCAGCTCAAATTTTCGTACTCGTTTTGCTTACTCTCACCATAACTATGCTAATTACTGGCGTGATGGGCTACGGCTGGTACATGGAGGAAATCGCAGCTATATTTTTTGCCATGGGCATTGCCGCAGGCATAGCCGCAGGCTTTAGCCCCAATGTGCTAGTTAATCATTTCTTAGATGGCGTAAAGGACATTGCCGCAGCCGCCCTAATTGTTGGCTTTGCAGGCGGTATTATTGAGCTACTGAACGATGGTAAAATTATTGATACTATGCTACACGCCGTTTCTGGTTCGCTTTCAGATATGGGAACAATAGCCTCAATATCAATGATGTATATTTTTCAGACGGTACTCAATTTATTTATCCCTTCCGGCTCGGGGCAAGCGGCACTAACTATGCCAATAATGGCGCCACTATCCGACTTGCTCGGCATCTCTCGCCAATCTGCCGTACTCGCTTTCCAATTTGGCGACGGGTTTACTAACATGATAACCCCAACTTCGGGTGTACTAATTGGCGTTCTTGGCGTAGCCAAAATCCCTTACGAAAAGTGGTTTCGCTGGATACTTCCTTTCATGGTAATTGTTGTAATTGTAGCCTTGTTACTTCTAATCCCGACAGTAACTATGGAGTTAAATGGATTTTAAAACAGCTCTATTTTTCTATTTTTTTTATGGATATATCTAAAACCTGTATCTAACGAGTACAAGAACAAAATACCCTAAAAGAAAATCAGAAAACTAAAATCCCATGAAAACAAAAAACACTTTATTCGCTACATTATTTTTATCCCTCCTATTTTTTGCATTTACACTGGCAGACAGAACTATATCAGGAAAAATAACAAATTCAAAAGGAAATCCCATTGCATCAGCCGTAATCCAGCTAAAAGGCACAAGCATAAAGACCCTTTCCAATTCTGCTGGAGAGTACAAAATAACTGTACCAACCAATGCAAAAATATTGATTTTTTCTTACCCCGAAAAAACTACAGTGCAAAGAACAATCGGTAAGTCCGACGTTATAAACGTTCGCCTTTTTCCCGAAGAAGACATTTTTGATTTAGATGAAGCAGAGGAGGCCCTCCCTTCGCTTTCGGAGAAAAGGAAAGCCCTAACTCGGGGTAAAGCTAAGCCCTACAAAAAAGCAAAGCTAACAACAAGTGGCACTACCTTTGTAACTGAATCTTTTGTTGTTTTCGACGAACCTGTTGATGGGATAATTGGAGACCTAACTACAAACGAGCAAAAAAAAAGTGGGCAACTTACCGCTGGCGAAATCCACGATTTTAGTAAATGGAAAATGTGGGGCGATATTTCGGATAACGAACTAAAAAGCTACCGAGAAACATGGAAAATAAAACCCGAGCAACGCTACTCTGTCCAACTCAAAAGCAAAACAGGAATGCCTATAATAAATGCCGAAGTTCAACTTATCGGGCAAAACGATAAACTATACTGGACAGCACGAACAGATAATACAGGAAAAGCAGAGCTTTGGCTAGGCCTGTTCAGCAAAGAAAGCACATCTAAACTAAAAATTAATGTAAACTACCAAGGCAAAAACCACACCATAAAACGCCCAACACAATTCCATAAAGGCATAAATATTTTAGAAATTGATGCCACTTGCAATATCCCAGCCAATGCCGACATCGTATTTGTGGTAGATGCGACCGGCTCCATGAGCGACGAAATTGCCTACCTAAAAGCAGAAATTACCGATGTTATCGGTAGGGTAAAAAAAGAACATAAGGGCATAACAGTAAAGCTAGGCAGCGTATTTTACAGAGACCACAAAGACGCTTACTTGGTACGAAGTAGCGATTTAGATACAGACATTTCTAAAACGACAAAATTTATTGCAGAGCAATACGCCGGAGGCGGTGGCGATTACCCCGAAGCCGTTGAAGAAGGGCTAGAATCTGCCATTAACCAAATGAGCTGGAGCAAAGACGCAAGAGCAAAAATAATTTTCTTGGTACTAGATGCCCCACCACATCAAACCCCAGAAATAACAGCCCAACTTGCCCAACTAATAAAAACCGCTGCAAAAAAAGGCATTAGGATAGTACCAATAACCGCAAGCGGAATAAACAAATCCACCGAGTACCTTATGCGAAGCATGGCACTAGCCACCAACGGCACCTACGTTTTTATTACCGACGACAGCGGCATAGGCGGCTCACACATAAAACCGACAACCGACAAATTTAAAGTAGAACTACTCAACGACCTACTGGTTCGGCTCGCTCACCAATACCTAATTACACCCGATTGCAGCAACCTACTTCCCGAAGAAATTGTTGCAGAAGCAGACACCATGTTCATTGTTGAAAACACACAAAACAAAGACTCCGCAAACCTAAACAAAAGCGATACCACAGGAACAACAACCGCCCCCATTGATTTTTGGCAAGAAAAAAAAGAGGTCATAAAATACTACCCCAACCCCACTTCCGATATTGTAAATATTGAACTCTTGGGCGAAGTAAAAGCCATGTACTTAGCCGATATTTCAGGCAAAATACTAGAGCGTTTCGACACCTCCAACAAAACCCAATTTACCATGAGCATAGGGCGTTACCCTTCCGGGATATATTTCATACAATACCTCTCGGGCGAACAATGGAAAACCGGGAAAGTAATTTTGAGGCATTAGAAAAACAAGCAAAAAATAAAAAAACCTTCGTACACAAACTGTTGTATGAAGGTTTTTTTTAATTTTGCAACAAAAGAAACCACTCGCAAAGCGATTTTTCACACTAAACTCAAAGATGCAAAAAACATATCAACGGTACAATAAGCTAGGTGGCTGGGCAGTTTTTTTAATCGCTTTGCTCACTTATACTTTTACCGTAGAACCCACCACCAGCTTTTGGGATTGCGGAGAATTTATAGCCTCCTCATACAAGCTAGAAATCGGGCATCCGCCCGGAGCACCGCTCTATATGCTTGTGGCACGAGTATTTTCATTCTTTGCCTTTTCGCCCCAAAATGCAGCATTGGCAATCAATATGGTATCGGTAGTAGCCAGTGCCTTTACAATACTCTTCCTATTCTGGACAATTACGTCCCTTGCCAAAAAGATTTTAATAAAATCTTCCGATTTTCCGCAAGGGAAAATAATTGCAGTTTTGGGAAGTGGACTTGTTGGCTCACTCTCCTACGCTTTTTCCGATACCTTCTGGTTTTCTGCCGTTGAGGCAGAAGTATATGCTGCCTCATCGCTCTTTACCGCTTTTGTATTTTGGGCAATATTAAAATGGGAATCCATTGAAAACCAGCAATATGCCAACCGCTGGCTAATCCTTATTGCCTTCGCAATGGGGCTTTCAATAGGCGTACATTTGCTTAATTTGCTAACTATTCCGGCACTCGTTTTTGTTTATTATTTCAAAAAATATAGAACTTCCCCGAAAGGGATTTTAGTAGCCTCGGTAGCTTCGGTGGCACTATTGGGCTTTATTATGTACGGCATTATTCCGCAAGCCATCAATTTGGCAGCTCAATTTGAGCTACTATTTGTAAACGGGCTTAGCCTTCCATTTGGTTCAGGCATAGCCTTTTACCTTATTGCCCTTGCCAAATCCTAATATCCCGGCAAGGGCAATAAGGTAAAAGGCTATGCCTGAACCAAATGGAAGGCTAAGCCCGTTTACAAATAGTAGCTCA
>CAMZKQ010000102.1 GCA_947311265.1 uncultured Chlorobiota bacterium
GTGCAAACCCGAAAAGTTGGTGCGTTGAAATGCCAAACGCACCATATTCAAACCGTTCGACCAAGAAAATACACTTAGTACAAAAACATGGATAACAACAAAGTAAAAGTACTCCTTGCAGAAGACGATATAAATTTAGGCTCGCCTTTAGAGCAATATCTTGATGCAAAAAAATTTAAAACCGACCTATTCCCTGATGGTGAAAAAGCCATAGAAGGCTTTAAAGCTAAGAATTATGACATCTGTATTCTTGATGTTATGATGCCCAAAAAAGACGGTTTTGCAGTGGCAACAGAAATCCGCCTGACCAATAAAAAAGTGCCCATTATTTTCCTTACCGCCAAAACCCTAAAAGAAGACGTACTCGAAGGCTTTAAACTTGGTGCCGACGATTACATTACAAAACCATTTAACATGGAAGAACTTATTTTTCGTATTGAGGCAGTACTACGAAGAGCAGGCAGCAAACCAACCACTTCAGACGCTGTACACCTTATGGGTAAATTGGCATTCCATGTTAAAAAACAAATTTTATCCAACAGCGAAACCAACGAAAAATCAAAACTCACAACAAAAGAATCCGAATTACTGAAGTTACTCTGCTCCAACATGAACGAAGTACTTCCTAGGGATTATGCACTTAAAGAAATTTGGAAAGACGACAATTATTTCAACGCCCGAAGCATGGACGTTTACATCACCAAGCTAAGAAAACACCTAAGGGTAGAGCCAAAAATACAAATCATAAACTCCCACGGAAAAGGCTATAAACTCATTGTCTCCGAATAAAAGCAAAATACAATACAACAAAAAATGCCTATATCATTACGATACAGGCATTTTTGTTTAGTGACCTCGGCAGGACTCGAACCTGCAACCCTCAGAGCCGAAATCTGATATTCTATCCAATTGAACTACGAAGCCATTTACTGTTGCAAAGTTAGTATTAATTCCAAAGCTATAAAATAATTGTGCAGAAATTTTCTAATTTTCAGTCAAATTATTCATCTACTTTTAATCTTAAATCTTTTAACTGTACAGCATCTACTAACGACGGGGCATCTATCATAATATCTTTTCCAGAGTTGTTTTTCGGGAAAGCGATTACATTTCTTATAGAATCTGTGCCATTAAACATTGCTGCCCAGCGGTCGAACCCAAAAGCAATACCAGCATGAGGCGGAGCTCCATATTTAAAGGCCTCCATAAGAAACCCAAACTGGGCATCTGCTTCCTCTTGGGTGAAACCCAAATGCTTAAACATCTGCTGCTGCATCTGGGTATCATATATCCTTACCGAACCGCCACCAATTTCCACGCCATTTATAATTAAATCGTAAGCATTTGCATTTACCGACTCTGGGTCGGATTCCAAAAGGTGCATATCCGATTTTAAAGGCGATGTAAACGGGTGGTGCATAGCGTGCAAAGCCCCCGTTTCCTCGTCTTTCTCGAACAAAGGGAAATCGACCACCCAAAGCGGAGCATAAATATTTTTATTGCGTAAACCAAGGCGATTGCCCATTTCTAGGCGAAGTTCGCTAAGCATTTTTTGGGTTTTAGTTTTGTTACCCGAAAGCACGAGCAATAAATCGCCAGGCTTAGCGGCAAATTTCTCTGCCCAAAGGGCTAATTTTTCCTGTGGGAAAAATTTATCTACAGACGACTTGTAAGTCCCGTCCTCATTGCATTTTACATAGATTAAACCCTTTGCTCCAACCTGTGGTTTTCGTACAAAATCGGTAAGTGCATCTAGCTGTTTGCGGGAGTATTTGGCAGATGCTGGGGCACAAATGCCTGCAATATATTCAGCCTCATCAAAGATTTTAAAGCCTTGGTTTTTAGCAATATCAGTAATTTCTACAAACTGCATACCGAATCGAATATCTGGCTTATCGCTACCATAAAGTGCCATAGCCTCGGCATAAGTAAGCCTAGGGAAATCGCCTTTATAATCAAAATTTACAAATTTTGAAAACAGGTGTTTTGTAAGCCCTTCAAATTTATTTAGCACATCGTCTCGTTCCACAAACGACATTTCGCAATCTAACTGCGTAAATTCGGGTTGCCGGTCTGCTCTAAAATCTTCATCTCTAAAACATTTTACAATCTGAAAATATTTATCGAAACCCGAAATCATAAGCAACTGCTTAAAGACTTGCGGAGATTGAGGCAAGGCGTAAAAGTAGCCTGCATTTAAGCGAGAAGGCACAATAAAATCCCTTGCCCCTTCGGGGGTCGATTTTATTAAAATAGGCGTTTCCACCTCTATGAAATTGTCTTCGGATAAATAATGCCGAATTTCTTGTGCCATTTTGCTACGCAAGATAATGCCTTTGCGAACAGGCGTTCGGCGTAAATCTAAATAACGGTATTTCATGCGAATTTCTTCGCCACCATCGGTGTCGTCTTCAATGGTAAATGGGGGCGTTTCAGATTTACTAAGTACTGTAAATGCAGTAGCAATAATTTCAATATCGCCAGTAGCCATTTTGGGGTTTTTACTGTGGCGTTCGTTTACTGTGCCTTCAATTTGCACTACAAACTCCCGCCCCAACGCTCTGGCAGCTTCGCAAAGTTGGGCATCGGTATCTATATTAAAAACCACTTGCGTAATGCCGTACCTATCTCGCAAATCGACAAAAGTCATGCTGCCCAAGTTACGGGTTTTTTGTACCCAGCCACTTATTTTAATAGTTTTATTGGTGTCGGTAATTCGGAGTTCTCCGCAAGTATGTGTTCTAAACATTGGTTTTCTTTTTTATTAAAAATACAAATCCTATTAAGAAATGCAAAATTAATAAAAAATACTGGACTAGCCCCACTTTATTTAGGATAATAAGCAGTTATACAAAATTAATTATAGATAGATTGATTTGTAATTGGCAAGTTATCAGAATGTTGCAAAATTGTGTAAGCCACTTTAAATCGCACTTAGTGCTTAGAAAAAAGCTAATGGGCTATTTCAATATTTTAAATTCTACTCGTCTATTTAGGGCCCTCCCTTTTGCCGACTTATTGCCTGTTGCTGGTTTTTCAGCACCATAGCCTTTGTAGGAAAGAGCATCTGCCGAGCAACCTAATTTAACTAAATAATCCAGAACTGCTTTTGCTCTTTTTTCTGAAAGTGTTTTATTGGCTTTTGCGTTGCCTTTGCTGTCGGTATGCCCTGCGATTTCTGTTTTTATATCGGGTTGCCCTTTTAGGAATTTAGAAAGCCGCTTTAGCTCTGGATAGGAGCTTGGTTTTAGGTTGTATCTTCCTGTTTCAAAAAATATATTCGTTAGCGGAATTGCTTTTTCGCCTTTTAAAATTTCGTCGAGCGAAATAAGTTGGATATTTTGCTCAATATTTTGCTTTACTTTTCGCCCTCGTAAATCAACATTCCCCGAAATGGGGTAATAGCCTTTTTTTGAAATATAATAGCCATAATTTTTGCCGTAAGGCAAGACGATATAATAATCTCCATTTTTAGGGTCTGTTTTAAGGCGACCAACTAGCTCTCCTGTTTCTAAATTTTCCCATTTTATATAGGCAAAAATGTGTTCATTTTTTTGGTTCGTTACTTTACCACGCACAGCAGTTACCACTTCTGGCTGGTGCTCTTTTGGCAGCTCAACAGTCTTAATATCAAAAGTATAACCATCGAAACTAGAAAAATATGCCCGCTGCCCATCGGTTGAGATTTCGTAGTCGTACTCATCTTGCGAAGTATTTATTGCCTTGCCCAAATTTTCTGGCTCTGACCATTCTGTCCAAGAAGTATCGTTGAGGCGAGTGCATTTAAAAACGTCCATTCCCCCTAGGCTACCATGCCCTTCGGAGCTAAAATAAAGGGTTTTCATGTCCGAGTGTAAAAATGGGCTACGTTCGGCAAAGGGGGTGTTTATAATTTTACCCAAGTTTATAGGTTTAGTCCACCCTTTATTGGTGAGTTCGGAAACATAAATATCTAAATTCCCATGGGCTTTGCCATGATATTTTTGCCCAAATGGGTGGTATCGCCCTATATTTCCTCGCCTGTCGGAGATAAAAAGGACGGCTTTTCCATCGGCGGTGGTTAGGGCATCTGCGTCCCAAGCGGTGCTGCTATTTATGGCAGGGAAGCGTTTTTTTCGAGTCCAGCCTTTTGGGGTACGGTCGGTGTAGTAAATGTCTGATTTTGAATACATTAGCATTCTATTTCCGTCGGCACTGACCGAGAGGGGGGCTTCATGCTCTTTGTCGGTGTTGATGTTTCCAACTAGTTCTGGTTCAGACCATTGCCCGCCTTCAAAATGGGATACAAATATATCTTCGCCCCCTTCTTTTAGGTTATTTACCCTATCTCTCCCACAGAAGTAGAGGCGTTTGCCGTCGGCAGTTACCGAGGGGGCATACTCGTTGCCTTTTTCGGTGTTTACAATATCGCTTATGCTTTTTTTCGGCATTGGTTTCGAGCTTGCTTTTAAGGTGGCAATCATTTTATCAATGCGTTTATCGTTGGGGAATTTGGGCTGATATTTTTGTAAGGTATCTATTGCATTTGCCCAGTTGCCCAATTTTAAATCGGGTTCAATTAAAATTTGGAGTATTACAAAGGCGAGTTCTTTGGGGGCAGATGCTCTTATATACTTCTGGTAATCAATAAGGTTTTCTTTAAGAAAACCTACCGGAAGGTTCAGGCGAGAAACATACATTGCCTGTTCTTTATTTTTTTTTGAAGTTTTATCGTAAAAAGGATAATCTGGATATTCTAGCTCAAATACTTTTATAGATGATATTTCGCCATCGGCAGCTGCGGCTTCATAGATATTTTTCCAAAGGGCTTTAAATTTTCTATTGGCCTGTGGAAATTCTTTGGCATCAGGGAAACTATTTACAAATTTTTGGTAGGATTTATATGTATTTTCCTCTTCTGCAATTTTGTAAGCAATAGCGTTTCTGCGTTGTGCTGCATTTTTGCCTTCTGCCGAGCCTTTGAATTTTTCGGCAAATCGGTTGAGTTCAAAAAGCGAGTTGGGGTCTTTTATTTCGGCGTAAGCGGCTTTTGAAATTTCATTTTTTAATTCTGTAAATGTATCCTCATCAATATTATACCAGCGGCTAGCATGGTCTGTATTTTTGAGGCGGCTATATTTTTTTTCGGCATTCCTAAGGTAAGTATAGGCTTTGGAGTACTTCATTTTAGAGTAGGAAGTATCAAGATACAATAATGCCATGCCGTACTTTGCCGCCATGATGTCGGTTTTATCTTTGCCTGCTTTTTTAAAGATTTTTATGGCCTTTTCGTGCTTCCCTTTTTTTAAGTAAGTAAAGCCTTTGGCTACTTTTTGGGCAGTAAGTTGTTGTCCTGCCAAAATGAGTAGAAATATAAGGGGTAGATTTTTAAAGATTTTCTGCATAATTTCAGCCGTCTAGTTTACTTCAGTTCCATTTTTTGCATCGCCTTGTGGGGTAATAAAAATAAGTTTCCCTTCTGCGTCTTCTGCCATTAAAATCATGCCTTGCGATTCTATGCCTTTTAATTTTCGGGGGGCAAGGTTAATGAGGATACTTACTTTTTTGCCAAGCACTTCTTCTGGCTTATAATACTCGGCAATGCCGGACACTACGGTTCGAGTATCCAGCCCGGTATCTACAAGGAGCTTAAGTAACTTTTTAGTTTTTGGGACTTTTGTTGCTTCTAGTATTGTGCCTGTGCGAATGTCGGCTTTTGAGAAATCCTCGAAAGAGATGGTTGCTTTTTGGGCTGCTATTGATTTATTTTCCATTTGGTTGTTTTTTTTTGCTTGGGATAATTTTTTCATTTGGGCTTCAATTTGTGCATCTTCAACTTTTGCAAACAAAAGTTCGGCTTTGCCGATAGTATGCCCTGTTGGGAGGATATTTTTAGTTCCTGCATTTTCCCAGTTAAGAAAATTTGTGCTCAATATTTTTTTCAATTTCACGGCAGTGAAGGGTAAAAATGGCTCGCACAATACTGCCAATGTTGCGGTAATTTGCAAGGCTACATACAGTATTGTTTTTACTCGCTCGGGGTCTATTTTTACCAATTTCCAAGGCTCGCTATCGGCGAGGTATTTATTGCCTATACGGGCGGCTTGCATCATTTCTTTTAGTGCTGCTCGGAAATGGTAATTTTCGATATTGTTTTCAATTTTAGCTTTTATGGCGACTAGTTTTTCAAAAACGGCTTCATCTTCTTGGTTAAAAGCATTGGGCTGTGGTACTTTGTTATTGTAATATTTTTGGGTAAGTACTGCGGCTCGGTTTACAAAGTTGCCGAAAACGGCAGTGAGTTCATTGTTATTTTTTGCCTGAAGATCTCGCCAAGTAAAATCGTTATCTTTGCTCTCTGGGGCGGCTGCCGTAAGGGCATAGCGAAGTGCATCTTGTTGTCCTTCAAAATCTCTTAAATATTCGTGTAGCCAAACTGCCCAATTTTTCGATGTGGAAATTTTATTACCTTCTAAGTTTAGGAAGGCATTGGCAGGCACATTTTCTGGCAAAATATAGTCGCCTGCGGATTTTAACATGGCTGGGAAGATGATGCAGTGGAAAACGATATTATCTTTTCCAATAAAATGGACGAGTTTAGTGTCTTCATTTTTCCAGTATTTTTCCCAATCAGGGGTGTATTCTTTGGTGGCAGAGATGTATCCTATTGGGGCATCGAACCAGACGTAAAGGACTTTTCCTTCTGCATTTTTGGCAGGAACGGGTACGCCCCAGTCTAAATCTCGGCTTACGGCTCGGGGTTGCAAGCCGGTCTGAAACCAAGATTTGCATTGCCCTGTAACGAGTGGTCGCCAGTCTTTGTGGTCTTCTAAAATCCATTTTTCTAGGAAGGCTTGGCTTTTGTCTAGTGGCAAGTACCAGTGGCGTGTTTCTCGCAAGCTAGGCTTTGCCCCGCTGATGGCGGATTTTGGGCGAATTAGTTCGGTGGCACTTAGCGATGTGCCGCATTTTTCGCATTGGTCGCCATAGGCGGCCTCGTAATTGCAATGTGGGCAAGTGCCTGTAATATAGCGGTCTGCAAGGAATTGTTTGGCTTCTGTATCGTAGTATTGCTTGGTTGTTTTTTCTATAAAGCCGCCTTTTTCATTTATTGTGCGGAACATTTCTGCTGCGGTTTCATGGTGGATTTTATTGCTTGTTCGGGAGTAAATATCAAATTCAATTCCAAATTCTTTAAAAGAGTCTTTGATGATTTTATGGTACCTATCGACGACTTGCTGTGGCGTTATGCCTTCTTTTTTTGCTTTTAGGGTTATTGGTACGCCGTGTTCGTCTGAGCCACAAACGGAGATTACATCTTGCCCTTTTATGCGTAAATATCGGGTGTAAATATCCGATGGGATATACACGCCTGCTAAATGCCCAATGTGTACTGGGCCGTTGGCGTATGGTAATGCTGATGTTACGGTGTATCGTTTAAATTTTTTCACTATGTAATGTATTGTATTTGATATATTTTAACTGTTTTTTTATCTGAAATAGAAAAGATAAAAGTAAGGTATTTTTTACGGAAAACAAAGCGATGTACAGTGATTTTAAAATTGGTAGGAAATAAAGTAGTTTTTTGTATCTTTGTGGTTGCCAAAATATGAACTAATGATTTAAAATATAAGTTTTGATTATTGTAAAGAATATTAATAAATCCTATGGTGCTTTAAAAGTACTAAAAGATGCAGGGGTGCATATTAAAAAAAGCGAAATTGTATCTATTGTAGGAGCTAGTGGGGCAGGGAAGACGACTCTTCTTCAAATAATTGGGACTTTAAACCGCCCGGATTCTGGCTCTGTTGTAATTAATGGTACGGATACTATTAGCTTACGGGATAAGGAGTTATCTGCTTTTCGGAATCAAAACATAGGCTTTGTTTTTCAGTTTCATCATTTGTTGCCCGAGTTTACGGCTATCGAAAATGTGTGTATGCCAGCGTTTATTGCCAAAAAGAATAAAGTTGAAACCATAGAGCGGGCAAAGGAACTTTTGCATTTTTTAAATGTATCGCACAGAATGGAGCATAAGCCCTCGGAGATGTCTGGCGGTGAGCAGCAACGGGTGGCAGTGGCTAGGGCTTTAATTAATAATCCGGCTATAATTTTGGCCGATGAACCTTCGGGCAATTTGGATATGCAAAATAAGACTGATTTGCATAAGCTGTTTTTAAACTTGCGTGATAAGTTTAATCATACTTTTGTAATTGTAACGCATGATAACTCCTTGGCAAAACTATCCGATAGGATAATTACAATGAAAGATGGGGTGGTTATTCGGTAGGGAAAAAATGATAATATTTAAAAGCTATAGATAGCTTTGACCTGTTAAATTTTCAAAAAAACATTAACAAAAAAAGAGTACAAAAATAAAATGAAACAACACTTATTAATAATACTATTACTTTTGCCCATTTTTTCGGCTGCTCAAATAAAACTAGAGCTAAAAGCCGACAAAACTCCGATATACACAAGCGATGCAGACACCATAAGCACCTGCCGAGATACCGTAATTACATTTCAAGTAATTTCAACATTAGCCACAGATACACTCACCGATGTACTCTACTCTTGGGATTTTGATGATGGGAATTTAGAAAGTGCACTCAACCTAGACTCGGTAACCCACAGCTTTACAGACGGTGGTGGGTACAGGGTTCGGCTTACTGCCCAAAAGGACGGCAATAAAAGCTGGACAATTTTACCCGTACAAATTGCAGTACGCAAAGATTTCTCGGAAACAAAGTCCACTTACAACGACGAAGAGGATTTTGAAAGCATCTGCCTAGGCAGCACAGTAAAACTCTTGGGCGAAGCCTCTACAGTCATTTGGCGAGACCAGCCTATCTATGAAATTGTAGAATCCCCCGCAAAGGAAATGACGAGCATTAAAAGTTACAAATCAGAACTGTTTTTTGATGAATTTAATATGGACTCCCTATTTACAGGGCAGCAGATTGACTCCATAGCCATTAATATAGAACACTCCGATTTATCTAGCCTAAATATTGTAATTACCTGCCCCAATGGGCAGTCCGACACGCTTACTAGCCCATTAGCAACAGGCGATGCAGTTCTAGGCGAACCCATCA
>CAMZKQ010000103.1 GCA_947311265.1 uncultured Chlorobiota bacterium
AAAAATATATCTGTAAATTTTGAAACCGAAAAAGTGCTACAGCACTTAGATTTTAATATAAAAACGGGCAAAAAAGTAGCCATTACAGGCATATCTGGCAGTGGAAAATCGACCTTGCTCAATTTAATCTTAGGCTTTATCCCCCACTATCAAGGCGATATTTCCATCTTCGGAAAACCACTAAACAAATTAAATATCAACCATATACGGCAAAATATAGCTTGGCTTCCGCAGGATATTTCATTACCGTTTACAACGGTAGAGGAAATGATTTTTGCCCCCTTTGAATTTGCAATCAACAAAAAAAACAAGCCTAATATTGAGCAAGTCCAAGCCCTTTTTGCAACATTCCTGCTCCCCTTCAATCTATACAAAAAAAAAGCCAATGCAATTTCTGGCGGACAGCGGCAACGGATTTTGCTTATTTCGAGCCTTCTGCTCGATAAAAAACTACTTATCCTAGACGAACCCATCTCGGCACTCGATACCACTACTCGAAAAATAGTAACTGACTATATCCTGCAAAAGGAAAACCTAACCGTAATTGCCTCGGCACACGATAGCTACTGGGTAAAAAAATCCGACACAATAATTAACATCAAAAAAATACAATGACCGGTGCTATCGACATAGATTATTTTACCCTTGCACTTGGTTACTCGCTACTAATTATACCAATTGCTGCCCTCTATTTTTATAAAACAGGGCTTGTAAAAGACACCCTAATTGCCGTTGCCCGAATGACTGCCCAGCTGCTATTAACTGGGGCTTACTTAGAATATATTTTCAAGCTCAATAATTTTATGCTCAATCTTTTTTGGGTACTAATGATGATAATTATTGCTGCATTTACCATCGTAAAACGAGGTGGACTATCTTTCAAGACTTTCATTTTGCCCGTTTTTATTTCCGTACTACTAAGCATTGCACTCTGCGATGCCTTCTTTTTAGGCTATGTAATCCGGCTTGATAATGTATTTTATGCCCGCTACTTTATCCCCATTAGTGGTATGATGATTGGCAATTCGCTAAAAGCAATAATTATTGCTATCGAAACTTACTTTGGGACATTAAATAGAGATAAACTTTACTTAAAGTGGCGCTTATCTGCTGGTGCAACAAGGCGTGAGGCACTCCTGCCATTTATACAAAAAGCACTAAAAAGTGCTTTCAACCCAGTAATTGCTGCAATGGCAGTTATTGGGCTAATTTCGCTACCCGGCACCATGACCGGGCAAATACTAGGGGGCAGCAGCCCAAATGTGGCCATAAAATACCAACTAATGCTTATGATTTCAATTTTCTCATCATCAGTACTAAGCGTTGTGCTTACCATTTTCCTTTCCGAAAGGTTTATTTTCGACGATTTGGGCAACCTGAAAACCATTAATAAGCCCAGTCTAAAAACTAAAAAATGAGTAGTTAGTCGCCCTGCGAGTTAGATAACTGATTGATTATCAGGCTTTAATTTCGAGTGGTTTTACAAAACCACTCGTAGGACTACTGTTTAGACAGTACGCATTAATCAAAAATAAAAATATGGATATATTAATAACCGCCGCCACCGAAAAAGAACTTATGGCAGTAAGAAACAGTGAGTACAAAGGCATAAACATTGATTTTTTATGCACCGGAATAGGGGCATCTGCCACCGCCTACCTACTCACAAAAAAAATATGCCACAAGCCATACAACTTAATTATTAACACCGGTATCTGCGGAAGCTTTACTGAAAAACACCCTATTGGCAGCATTCTACATATCGTGTCCGACCAGTTTGCAGATTTGGGCGTACCCTCGCCCAATGGGTTTTCAACCCTATTCGATATGGGCTTTATGGATAAAAACAAAGCCCCATTTACCAACGGAAAGCTAGAAAACACAAAAGCAAAGCTATTATTCCCTCAGTTAAAGCAAGCCACTGCTATCACCGTTTCGCAAATTACCAGTACCGACCAAGTGGCAGCAGAAAGGCATCTAAAATATATTGCCGATACTGAAAGCATGGAAGGTGCCGCTTTTTTCATGGTCTGTTTTAGCGAGCATATTCCTTGTGTACAAATCCGTACAGTATCCAACTTTACAGGGCAGCGAGATAAATCTATGTGGGATATTAACAAAGCCCTTGAGGTACTTACACAGAAATTCCCTATATTGCTAACCCAAGTTAAAGACAATCTAACAAAGCAAAAATAAATAAAAATGAAAGAAAATTGTAAAATATTAATTGTTGATGACGAACCGACCAACCTCTGGCATTTGGTAGATATGCTTGAAATGAGTAACCAAAATTACCTCATACTACAAGCCAACACTGCTGATAGAGCTTTATATATTGCCAAAAAAGTACTGCCAAGCATAATTATTACAGACTGGAATATGCCCGAAAAAAATGGGCTTGAGTTAATTAAAGAACTTAAAGAGTACGACTCGACTAAACATATTCCTGTAATAATGGCCACAGGATTTATGCTTACCCCCGAGGACATTAAAACTGCCCTTGAGGCCGGAGCGGTAGATTATGTAAGAAAGCCCATTGATGCCACCGAACTTATTGCCAGAGTACACTCGGCACTAACTCTGGCAGCACAACACAAGGAAATTATTAAGCTAAAAAACAAAGAGTTAAGCGAGAGTGCCTTATACCTTATTAAATGCAATGAATTTAATAAGAAAATGATTAGCAAATTAGAAAAATTAAATTTAGAAGATGAACAAAATATAAAAATCCTCGAAGAGGCACTAGCGGCATTAGATTCAATTTTAAAATCTGAAACTTGGGAGAAATTCGATGTTTCTTTTCAGGCCGTATATGGTAATTTTTATAAAAATTTACTCTCCGAATTTCCAAAACTAAGCAAATCCGAGCTCAAACTAAGTGCCCTTGTGGCACTAGGCATGGACAGCAAAGACATTGCATCAATACTCAACCTATCGGTAGATAGTGTTAAAGTAGCACGGTATCGCTTACGCAAAAAATTGAACCTAAATGCCAAAGAAAACTTACACACCTTCCTATCCACATTTTAAACACTAAAAGATGGAAAAAGACTTTTTTCAGCGTGTGTACGAGCTTGTAAGGCAAATCCCGCAAGGGAAAATAACCACTTACGGGCAGATTGCAAAACTGCTTGGTACAGCACGCTCGGCACGAATGGTAGGCTGGGCACTAAACAAATCTGGCGGGCTTGTCCCCTTCGTTCCCGCCCACAGGGTAGTGAATAAGCAAGGCTTACTCACCGGAAAAATGCACTTTACCAACGCTAACACCATGGAAGAAATGCTTGCCGCAGAGGGTATTAAAATTATAGAAAACCAAATTCAGAATATGGAAAAGCACCTCTGGCAACCCGCCCCCTTAGAAGATTAAGGCTACAAAGCAAAGCACAGTAAAATGCCCCTGTTTTTCAAACCTGTACAGTTGGTAATTGCACGTTTTACAGTAACATTATAGCCGCACAATTTTATAAATGAACCATAAATTCTTATTTTTTTGATTTAAAAACTTTTATATTCTTTTCAAAACATTATTTTTGCTAATCTAAACTAGAACATTAAAAAGAATAAAAATGCCAGATATAAAACTGTTTCAATTTGCCAACCCCGAAGCCATTTGGTTACTACTAATAATTCCTGTACTTATCGGGATTTTCATTATTATAAAAATCCGAAAAAAAAATGCTCTAGAACGTTTTGGTGATAAAAATTTACTTAACCGCCTTATGCCCGAAGCATCGCCAGGAAAGGGCTTAGCTAAATTTCTAATTTTAAGCTTTGCCCTAGCCTTATTAATCTTAATGATAGCCCGCCCACAGTTCGGCTCAAAACTAAAAGAAGTAACCCGAAAAAGTGCCGAAGTAATCATTGCCCTAGATGTATCCAATAGCATGATGGCTACCGATATAAAACCTAGCCGGCTCGATAAAGCCAAACTGGCCATAAGCCAGTTAATGAACAAAATACAGGGCGATAATTTAGGTCTAATTGTATTTGCTGGGCAAGCCTACACACAAATCCCGATAACCTCTGATTTTTCTGCTGCCGAGCTATTTCTAGAATCCGTAAACACAAGCATAGTCCCCGTACAAGGCACTAACATAACTGCGGCCATTAATTTAGGCATGAAATCCTTCAGCCCGAGCAATGAAAAAGGAAAAGCACTCATTATTATTACCGATGGCGAAAACCACGAAGAAGAAGCCATTAGCCAAGCCAAAACGGCCGCAGAAAAAGGAATCAGAGTATCCACCGTGGGTATGGGGGGCTTACGTGCAGTACCCATACCAGACGGACGGGGCTACTTTAAGAAAAAAAAGAATGGTGAACCTGTACTTACAAAATTAAATGAAACCCTCCTAAAGCAAATTGCAAAAGCAGGTGGTGGCATTTATACCCCTGCAAATAATATACAATCGGGGCTATCTAAAATATACACCGAAATAAGTGGCATGGATCGCAACGAAATGAAGGCAGACTTTGCTGAATACGACGACCGCTTCATGCTTCTGGCGAGTTTAGCACTTATTTTTCTGCTCGTAGAATTTTTTATTTTGGAACGAAAAAACCGCTGGGTAAGAAAATTTGATATTTTTAAAGAGTAGAAGCATATTATATTTAGGTTAAAAAATTAAAAACAGAATGTTTCAATAGCAAAAAATGATACCTTTGTAAAAAAAACAAATAATGTCTGAATTTAAAGAAAAATATATAAATCCGTTTACCGATTATGGTTTTAAACGACTATTTGGTGAAGAACCAAATAAAGATTTATTATTGGACTTTTTGAACGAACTATTAAAAGAAAAAGAAGGGGAAATACGAGAAATAACCTATCTGCCTAATGAAAAATTGCCAATCTCAGTGGGCGATAGAAGGGCAATATTTGATATTTATTGTACTAATGAAAAAGGTGAGCAGTTTATTGTAGAGATGCAAAAAGCAGAGCAGAAATTTTTTAAAGATAGAACAATATTTTACTCCACATTCCCAATTCAAGAACAAGCAAGAAACAAAGGTCGTTTTTGGAATTTCGAACTAAAAGCAGTCTATACCATTGGTATTTTAGATTTTGTGTTTGAAGAAAGCGACCCCAATAAATATCGGCACGATGTAAAACTAACCGAACAAGAAACCAAAGCTGTTTTTTATGATAAGCTAAATTACATTTATCTTGAAATGCCAAAGTTCAATAAGGCAGAAAAGGAACTAAAAACACGATTTGATAAATGGATGTTTATTCTTAAAAATTTACCCAAACTTGACAGAATACCAACCAAGCTGAAAGAAAAAATATTTTTGAAACTTTTTGAAACCGCAGAAATTGCAAAACTAAAACCAGAAGAGTATAAAAAATATGAAGCCAGCGTAAATGCCTATAGAGATATATTTAATATAAAAAAAACATACCTCGAAAAAGGCGAAATAAAAGGACATAGGAAAGGCAAATTGGAGGGCAAATTGGAGGGCAAATTGGAAGTTGCTAAAAACCTTTTAGATAGTGGAGTTGAACTGGCTATAATTATAAAATCAACAGGATTAACAGAAAAGGAAATTAAAGAACTTAAGAAATAGCTGTACATAATTAAATTGAAAATAATCACAAATACTATTTTCTAAGAAATTAGAAAATAAAACATCAAAATAACATACCATGAAAATTAAAAAAGTAAGAGCTTTTGAAGTACTCGACTCTCGAGGCAACCCGACTGTAGAAGTTGAAATTACACTCACAAATGGCGTAAAAGGAAGTGCAATTGTACCTTCCGGTGCATCAACTGGCGAAAAAGAAGCCGTAGAACTTAGAGATGGCGATATGAAACGCTACAACGGAAAAGGCGTGCTAAAAGCAGTGAAAAATGTTAATAAAAAAATCGCAAAAGTAGTAAAAGGGCTAAAAATTACCGACCAACGCCTTATTGACATGACGATGATAAAGCTAGACGGCACACCAAATAAAGCAAAATTAGGAGCAAATGCAATTTTGGGCGTATCATTGGCCGCAGCACATACAGCAGCTAAGGCATTGGATATGTCGCTTTACAGATATTTAGGAGGCGTAAACGCATCGGTATTGCCAGTACCTTCTATGAACGTAATTAATGGCGGTTCGCATGCTGGTAATAATGTTGATTTTCAGGAGTTTATGATTGTACCTCACAATGCACCAGACTTTAAAACCGCCATACGAATGGGAGCAGAAACTTTCCATGCACTAGCAAAAGTACTCAAAGGCAAAGGCTACTCCACCGCCGTAGGCGATGAAGGTGGCTATGCCCCCGAACTAAAATCCAACGAAGAAGCTATGGAGGTAATCATGGAAGCCATAGAAGCAGCAGGTTACGAGCCTGGCAAAGACATCTCCATTGCACTTGACCCCGCCACCAGCGAAATGTACCGTGATGGAAAATATGTTTTCTTTAAATCAGACAACTCTACTAAAAACTCCGATGAGATGATTCAGCTTTGGAAAGAGTGGAGCGAAAAATACCCTATCGTATCCATCGAAGATGGATTGGACGAGAATGACTGGGAAGGCTGGACGAAAATGAATGAAATATTAGGCGGGAAAATTGAGCTTGTAGGCGACGATTTACTTTGTACTAACAAAGCCATTTTGCAAGAAGCTATTGATAAAAATGCGGCCAACTCTATCCTAATTAAAGTAAATCAAATTGGCTCGCTTACCGAAACTTTGGATACTATAGAGCTTGCAGGAAAAAATAACTACAATGTATTTGTATCGCACCGCTCTGGCGAAACGGAGGATACCACAATTGCAGATTTGGCAGTGGCCGTTGCCTCGGGGAAAATTAAAACTGGCTCTGGCTCTCGTAGCGAACGAATTGCAAAATTTAACCAGCTTATACGTATTGAAAACGAATTAGGAAAAGCGGCACAATTTGCAGGGCTTTCTGCATTTAAGGTTGGTAAATGCTGTTAGAAAAACACTAAAAAAATCCCAAACTCGATGTTTGGGATTTTTTTTTATAAAAGTACTGAAAGCCTGAACTATTTTAGCCCTTCCTCAATCTGCCCGCCTTTATTTAACAATTTATTATCCGAGTCGAATAAGAAATAGGCACTATTATTGTCTTTTTTGTCTGTTGAAAAATAAACCTCTACTACTTCGTTCGTTATATCATGGTGCTTTCCTAAGAAGAGCTTCAGAGTATTGGCATCATAAACTTTTACTTTTGTAATTTTAAAACCAGGTTCTGCACCCCATATTTTTTGAGTTTCGGCTTTACAGAAATTCTTATTGCTGCTACAGGCGGTAAAAAATAAGGCTACTGAAAAAAATAGAGAAAATAATTTTAATGATTTCTTCATCGTTTTTAATGTGTTTGGTTAATAATAAAATACTGTTTGAGTTAGAGATATAGCTTGGGCTAAAATTCCATATTTTTCTAGCCCTTTATTTTCTCTCCCTGTGCGTTGTATTTATAAAAACCTTCGCCAGATTTTCTGCCCAGCCTATTGGAACGCAATAGCTTTTTTATAACAGGCGATGGCTTATAGCGCATATCGCCAAACTCGTTGTACATATTGTCCATCCAGCGGACAACTCGGTCGATACCAATTTTATCGGCCATTTCGAAAGGCCCAAGCCGCATGCCCATACTTTTTCGGCATACAAAATCAATATCCTCTTTTGTGCCAACGCCTTCCATCAGGGCATCGCAGGCTTCGGCAATAAGGGCTATGCCCATACGCACACTTATAAGGCCTGGCGATTCTTCCACATCAATAGGCATTCGTCCGATGAGTGTTGCAAATTTTGAGATGTTTTTGCTTACCTCGTCCGACACGTAAACCCCTTGCACAATTTCAACAATATTTGCAGTGCGAGAAGTGGTAGAGAAGTGCAGACTTAGGCAACGTTCTTTGTGCTGCATTTCAGATGCAAATTCTGTAATTACAGTTGTTGCGGAGTTGGTGGCGATAATACAATGTGTGCTTACATTGTCTTCGATGTGCTTAAAAACGGCTTTTCTTATATCGAGGCTATACTCTCTTTGGCGAGATAAAATAGCTTCGACAACTAAATCACAAGGTGCAAAATCGGAGTAAGATAAGGTGCCAGTGATACGAGAAAGAGTCAGTTTTTTTTCACTCTCTGTCATGCCCCAATGGTTGATTGTGGTACGAAGTGCCTCGCTCATTTCTTCAAAAGCCTCGTCTATTTTTTCTTGGCTAAGTTCCAAAAAAACAACTTCTATCCCTTTGCCTGCAATCATTAGGGCAATTCTTTGCCCAGTGCTTCCGCAGCCTACAATGCCAACATGAGAGAAAAGTGCTTTTGGTTTATCTTTTGCGATGAGTGCAAAATCTTCGATTTGTTCTATAAGCATTTTTTAATTTTGTTGATTTATAATTTTATTGATGACTGAAAAATGAAGTACAAAGTTAATTGTTTTTACTTTTCCTAAAACTATTATCCAACATATTGGTAGTAAATTTCTATTTTTTAGGCTACTTATTTTAATGGTTCAGCCCCTTCTCTTATTATTTCTGGTGCGTTGTTGGTTAAATCAATAAGTGCAGTAGGTATGTTTTTTCCGTAGCCACCATCGAGCACTAGTTCAACTTGGTTTTCGTAGCGTTCGTGGATAAGCGATGGGTCGGTGGTGTATTCGATTACATCGTCGGGGTCGATTACTGATGTGGTCATTATTGGGTGTCCTAGTTCTTTTACAATGGCTCTTAAAATTGTATTTGCAGGGATTCTTACCCCGATTGTTTTTTTCTTATTGCTAAACATTTTCGGGACTTTCCCGGCAGCATTTAAGATGAATGTAAATGGGCCTGGTAAATTCTTTTTTAGTAGTTTAAAGGTGTTTCCGTCCATTGGTTTTACATAATCCGACAGGGTGCTAATGTCTTCAAAAATCAAAGCAAATTTTGCTGTTTTAGGGGTTAGCCCTTTCATTTTAGCAATTTTTTCGATGGCTTTTGGTTTGGTAATATCGCAAGCCATGCCGTAAACAGAATCGGTTGGGATTATAATTATGCCTCCCTGCTCAAGTGTTTTTACTACTGTTTGGATATTTTTTTCGGACGGATTTTCTGGATATACTTTTAAAATCATAGTTTTATTTTATACGTTATTTTGTTGGGAACTGTGCTTGTTAATTTATTTAAAGAAAGGCAGGTTGGTAATTTCTTCTCTGGGGATATTGTATGGATTTATTCGCTTAAAGGCGGAGTTCCTGTTACGTTGCACGACCTTGTGGTTTTTGTAAATTGATTTTTTACCATTTTTAAGCATATCCATCAAAATAATATCCACCTCTTCGTAGCTTGCTGCACCAATTTGTTCCAAATCGCTGTTTGTAATTCCTAGCCCGTCTGTCGGGGTAGCGGCAACGCAGGCGAGCAGTGCTTTTGATTGCTGCTTGTTGGTGAGCTCGGCGGCTAGGTATCTGGCTAGGGCGTAAACTTCTGTTTTCCATAGGTTT
>CAMZKQ010000104.1 GCA_947311265.1 uncultured Chlorobiota bacterium
GTATTAGTTTAAAATTTTAAGACCCATTAAATATGTCCCCCAAATATTGGATAAAATCAAAAAGACAGTTAAACATAATCAAAATAAAACCCGCCATATTTAGAACCTGCTACATCAACTACAGGTAAGCAAAGCACTTCCCAAAATAGAAAAACTTAAATATGTTGTTTATCTATAAATATCTACTATTTTTGTTCCCTAATAAAATTTGACTTTACGCACAGATTATAACAGTGCATTACAAAAAACAAACAATGACCATTTTAGAAAAAATAACAGCACATAAAATTAAAGAAACAGCCACCCGAAAAGCATTTTTCCCCACTAAATTACTAGAGAAAAGCATCTACTTTGAGTCCGATACAGTATCTTTAAAAAAGTATATTTTAGACCCCTCAAAATCGGGTATAATAGCCGAATTTAAGCGAAAATCGCCATCAAAAGGCATTATAAATGCCTATAAAACGCCCAAAGAAGTAACTCTGGGCTATATGCAGGCAGGGGCTTCGGCATTATCTATACTTACTGATAACGAGTTCTTTGGAGGAACTAGCCCAGATTTAGAAGAAGCCAGAAAATATAATTTTTGCCCCATTTTACGCAAAGATTTTATTGTAGATGAATATCAAATTATTGAAGCAAAATCTATAGGTGCAGATGCTATTTTACTCATTGCCAATATCCTAACAAAAGAGCAAATTGAGCAATTTTCTAGCTTTGCAAAATCCCTAGGGCTGGAAGTCCTTTTTGAAATACACAGCGAGGCAGAACTTGCAAAATTGAGCGATAAAGTAGATATAATAGGGGTTAATAATCGAGATTTAAAAGTATTTAAAACAGATGTACAGATTTCGCATAATTTGTCGCCTCACATTCCGAAGGAGTTTGTAAAGATTTCAGAAAGTGGGATTCATCAGCCCAGTACACTAGATGCGCTGCGTAAAGCTGGCTACGATGGCTGCTTAATTGGCGAAAATTTTATGAAAACAGATAACCCAGGCAAGGCTTGCCGAGATTTTATTAGTGCCAGTAGGCATAAACGAAA
Source organism: uncultured Chlorobiota bacterium (assembly GCA_947311265.1). Classification (GTDB taxonomy): domain Bacteria; phylum Bacteroidota; class Bacteroidia; order Bacteroidales; family JAADGE01; genus CAMZKQ01. Next base: position 1,046 of record CAMZKQ010000104.1, read on the forward strand.
TAGCCTTGGTTAGATGGCTATATATCAATGGGGTGATAAAAAAAAGATGAAACGGCGAGAGTTTTTAGCAAGAACAAAAGTTTTTATAGATATTATTTTTCGAGTAAAGCCTAAATATTTAGGCAAAAAAATAAAAAAATCAGATGTTTAGATTGCTCATTTTTTTTAGCTTGTTGTTTTGCTCCCACCAAATTACTGCCCAGTCGCTCAACTATTTTTTAGAGCCTCCAAAGGCTTTGCATAATGATTCGGCTAAGCTAGAGTTAGAATTTAACAATTTAAACTTCTTTAAAAACAATGAGTATTTTAACCCTTTTTATGAAGGCTACACCCTGCCCGGCTATTTTGTAAAAGCTAAGTTGCATTATTTCCCTGTAAAGAGTGTTAAACTCTCTGCCGGGGTACTTGCCCAAAAATACTCGGGGGTTAAAAATTTTAGTGAGTTTTTGCCTATTTTTAGTTTTCAATATAATTTTTCGCCAGCTTCAAGCCTTATTTTTGGAACTATAAATAACCCTGTTTTTAAAGGGTTTGTAGCGCCTATTTTTGATAGCGAAAAATGGCTGACGCATAATAACCAGAATGGATTAGAGTACACTTTCCATGGCAAAAACTTCTATTCTTCTACTTGGATAGATTGGCAGCAATTTATTTTTCAAGGGGCTAGCTATCCTGAAAAACTCCTTTTCGGGAGTTCTAATGCCTATATTATTAGCCCCTTGAGCAAGCAGCAGGCAGTAAAATTTATAGCCCAAGCCCTTATTTCTCATATTGGCGGGCAGATAGATAATAGCACTGTTTCGGTAGAAACACTGGCCAATTTGCCAGTTGGGATAGATTATAAGTACAGATTAGGCAATAAAAAATCCGTTCAGCTAAAAGCTCAATACATTACTTTTGCCGACCTTTCGCCTACGAAAAAGCAGAATTATATTTTAGGTTATGGGGTATATTCTTTGCTAAGTATCGAAAATAGGGCTTCCTATTTTGCTCTTTCGCATTGGTTCGGCAATATGTTTATTTCGCCTGTGGGCAACCCACTTTTTGAGTCCTCGGCAGAGTTTTCTAACTACTCAGAAGATAAGCGTGCTATTCTTGCTGCAAGTTACCTGCTAAAAAAGAATATCCATAAAACAATAAAAATTGGCTTGGGAGCAGATGCTTATTTTGATTTGTATAACAAAAATTTGGACTATTCTTTTGGCGTATATGCCGATGTCAATTTATCCCAAATATTAATAGCACAATAAAATAAACGAACAAGGGGATTCAAAACTTCGCTTTTGTAGCATACTCGCCTTATTATTATGGAAAATCCAATTTAAAACAATTGATAATGAAAATTAGTACCACCCCTTTTTCTAGGCGATTAGTTATTCCTGATATTCATGGCTGCTTTAAGACCTTAAAAGCCCTAGTTCGAAAAATAGGACTAACTAAAAACGATGCCCTCTTTTTCTTGGGCGACTATATTGACAGGGGGCAGGAGAGCAGTAAGGTTATAGATTATATTATCAATTTACAAGAGGCGGGTTACACTGTTTTCCCGCTTATGGGCAACCATGAATACGACTTGCTAAAAGTGGCAAAAAAAATGCCTGCAAAGCAACTGTTTACACTTATGGGCGAGAGTTTCAATAGTGCCGATTTAATAGACAAAAATAAGGGAATTAAGGGAAAATATAAGGATTTTTTTAATTCATTAGAATTTTATTATGAGTTGGAGGATTTTTTCATCGTCCACGCTGGGTTTAATTTTGAAGAAGACCACCCATTCTCTACCCCCAACTCTATGCTTTATATCCGAAATTTCACAATTGATAAGCAGCAGGTAGGCGATAAAAAAATAATACATGGGCATCAGCCAGTTTATCTAAATAAAATTAGAGAGTATCTGGCTAATCAAGAGCAAATTATTCCTTTGGATAATGGTTGCATCTACTCACAAAAGCATCGGATTTACGATTTTACCCAGCTTTCTAATTTACTGTGTTTAAATTTAGATACTTTTGAACTTATAATCCAGCCTAATATCGAGGCCGTAAAATATGGCTTTTAGCCATAAAAAAAAGCCAACTGAAAATTTCAGTTGGCTTTTTTTTATCTATTTATTAACTCTAATCTAAAAGAGTTTTGAAGGCTGCATTAGATAGGAATTTTAAAAATTCTGCATCATTTTTAGCGTAGTCTTTTAGTTTATTATCTTTTGAAACTGCAAGTTTCAAGTTTTCAAGTACATCTCCTTCTTGCCCAGAGCGTGCTGCAACAACAGCTTTAAGGTAGTAAAAGATGGCATCGTCAGTACTGCTCATGGAGTTTAGCATGCTAGAAGCTGCTCCGTTATCGCCAGATAGCGTAAGTGCCAAGGCTTTGTTAAATGAGTTACCGCTCATTTTTTCAACGGCATCGTCGTATTTCCCTCTTTTGATAAGGATAACCCCCATGTTGTAACCTAGTGCTTCTGAAGTTCCACCATTATCAACGGCATCTTCAAAAAGTTTGTATGCTGCATCATCATCGCCTTGTGCCATTGCAAGTACGCCAAGGTTAGAGATTGCATCAGTATTTTTGTTGTTCATGTCGATTACTTTTTGGAAGCTCGCTTTTGCGGCAGCAAATTTGCCTTGTTTAAGTTGTGCAACACCAAGGTTGTTCCATGCGTTAGCATCATTTGGATATTTGCTAATATAAGAAGTATAAATTTGCTCTTTTTTGCTTTGTTCTTTTGCAGCGAATGCAGCAAATACAAGTTCTTTTTCTTTAAGAGAAGTTGGGTTTGAAGTACCTAATCTCACTAATTCCATATCCGATTTTGCTTTTGTAGTATATTCTACGCTAATTACCGAACGGCGAAGTTGTGGTAAAATATCTGTTCTTAATTCGCTATAAGCGGCAGCAATTTTTTTGATTTCTCTTTCTCTTTCCTCTAAATCTGGGTACATTGTAAGTACACGAAGGATAACATCTTTATCTTGCATGTTTGAAGCGGCAACTAAGTTTCTAAATCCGTCCCAATCCTCTGCTGATGTAGTTCCTGTAGAGTAAAATGAGGCATCTTCAGCTCCTTTTACTTCTTTTTTTACAAGTGCTTTTTTGAAAGCCCCTTGTGAAGCCGTCCCACGTTTATCAACTAATTCTTGGTTCATTTCTTCTGTTCCGTCCGGAGAGGCATAACTACTGGTTTTCATGCCTTTAAATTCTTTGTCTGGGTCGGCAGTAATGGTTTCTATGAAAGTGATAAGGCTTTCAATTTCTGCTTTTTTCATTTCACCAGGTTTTACATTCGATTTTTGCATATCGTACTGGATAGTTGCCGACATATTTTCTGTTGTAATTTGTGGTTTGCTAAAGGTTTTGGTAATTGTTTTCCCGACAACATTTTCGCCTTCTTTAAAGTCCGAATCAACAGTCATTCCTTTTATTACGAGTTCTGGGGTAGTTATAATTCCATCGCATACTTTGATAGCAATTATTGGCACTTGGTCGTTTCCGCCTGCTGTGGCCATTAATCTTAACTCTAAGTCTGACATTCTAAGTGCAGGGTCATAGTTTAGCGTGTCCTGAAAGCGGAAACTAGAGCCTGTTGGCTGCCCGTTTTTCATGAGTGTTCCTGTTTTGTAGGATACTCTTGGGTAGTTGTCTTTAAACTTTTCGCCGATAATTGTTTGTGTAGGGAATTTAATTTCTTTTCCTCCATCATCTGCTTTAAGTGTTGGTGTAATTACCAATTTCACTTTCGTTCCGAAATATTTTTCGGGAAATTTGATAGTAATATCAATTGGCACTTTCCCTGCGTGCATTTCTATAGGACACGGTTTGGATTCGTATTTAACCTGACTCGCATTTTCGGCCATTTTTTTAAGCTGATTACAGCTACTGAAAATCCCTGCAACTAAAAGAAAGGAAACAAAGTAAAAGAAGACTCTTTTCATAATGATAATATAGTTAATAAATTGAAGTTTATAAGTTTTAATCTAAGCCACAAAATTAAGAATGTTTTTGAGTATTAAAAAGAAATTTTGATGTTTTTTAAATGCTTCTTAAAAATAGGAGGCTATTTATACTGTTTACAGTATAATTCTGTTTAGTCCTGTTGGATAATTAGTTTCAAAAATAGATTTCTTAAGTTTCTGGTAATCAGTAGTTTTGTTTACAAAATCAATATTGTTAGTATCAATTATAAGGAATTTAAAGTTGGTTTGCTGTTTAAAGTAATCAAAATAGGCTTTTTGTATTTTTTCTAAGTATTCAATTTGTATATCTTGCTCGTACTGCCGCCCTCTTTTTTGTATGTTTTCGATAGATTTTTCGGGGCTTAGGTGTAAATAGACGTATAAATCGGGCTGTGGAAGTGAGGTGTATATGATGTCAAAAATTTTTCGATATAAGGCATACTCATCACCCGAAAGGGTGTTTTTTGCAAAAATTAGTGATTTTGAAAAATAATAATCTGAAATGGCAAAGGATTTGAATAAATTTCTATCCATCAAGTCGTTTTTTAGCCGGTAAAATCGGTCTGCTAAAAAGGCGAGTTCTAATTGAAAGGAGTATTTGTCGGGGGCCTTATAAAACTTGGGCAGGAAGGGGTTGTCTGCAAATTGTTCTAGCATTACTCTGGCGTTGTAATCTTTTGCAATTTTATTGCAAAGCGATGTTTTACCTGCTCCTATATTGCCTTCTATTACAATAAAATCTAACTTTTGGCTTAGTCTGGACATCTTTTTTTGCTGTTTTTTTCTTGCTTAATATTCCTCCACTTGGCTATGGTCTTCGGGTTTATTTTTAGAGGCTACTTTTTCGAGTAACCATACGGATAGTATCCCTAAAATCAGTAATAAAAAAGCAAGCATTACCTCTGTGTTTATTTCACTGGGGATAAAGCGTTCGTAGGTTTTTATTATTGGTTTACCTGATGCTTTTACAATTTCAATGCCATTTTTATCGGTAAGGAAAATTGGTTTTTTCCAAGGCCAAAGTATGCCTAGCGAGCCAAGGATGAAGCCGGCAAGTAATGAAAGTGTTTGGTTTTTAAATTTTTTAAATATCCACGAAAGTACGTGGGAAAAGGCTGGCAAACCAATGCCTGCACCTATGGCAACGGGTATTAATACGCTTAGATTTAGGGTGCTTACGGCATCAATCATTATGAGCTGGTAATTGCCCATGAGGATTAGCACGAACGAGCCTGAAAGCCCGGGTAAAATCATACTTACAATGGCAACTACTCCGCAAAGCACTAAGTACCAAACAGATGCGTTTTCGGGGGCGGGGTCTAGCAGGGAGATATAGACGGCTATTGCTGTGCCTATTATAAAGGTGAGAATTACAGAGAGCTTAAATTGGCTTATGGTTTTGCCAACATAATATACTGAGGCTAAAATTAGCCCAAAAAAGAATGCCCAAATATAGACGGGGTAGCTTATAAAAAGCCAACCGAGCAATTTGGCAAGCGAAAAGATACTGATTACTGCACCGCCAAAAACGGAGAGTAGAAACAGTAAGTCGGTATGTTCTGCAAACGTTTTAAATTCGCCTTTAAAAAGTAGCTTAATTGCTTTTAAGTCGAAGGATTTAATGGCTTCTACAAGCCGCTCGAAAATGCCTGTAATAAGTGCTACTGTGCCTCCGGATACGCCCGGGATTACGTTTGCTGCACCTACACCAAAGCCTTTTAAAAAAAAGGCTAAATATTTTTTCATCTGCTTAATATTTTGATTTGTCTAATGGGTTACCGTCGCCATCTCGGTAGCTTTCGTTGAGGATAAGTATAAGGTCGATGACCCACCAAATCCCGCAACCGCCTGCGGTGAGCAGCTGTAGTATGCCCATGCCAATATTGCCTGTATAAAAACGATGAACCCCCATTGTGCCCATAAATATTTCGAGTAATAAGGTGATTAGCCAATCTTTTCCTTGCCCAACTAGCTGGCTGCCACAGTTTATACAGATTTTATCGGTGCTAAATGTGGTGTTGCCACATTGTTGGCAATAATTTTCGCCGTGCTTTGGGTTTACGCCACATTCGGGGCAAATTGGTGCTTGTGGAGATACGCTATTTCCGCAATTTCTACAGTTCATTGTTAGTGTTATTTTAGTTCTTTATTGTATTATTTTCTAATGTAGTATTTTGAAAATTAACTCTTTAAGTAAATCGCCATGGGAGGTCATTGCATTGCCAACGCCTTTGGATTTCATATCGTATTCTCGCAATAGAGAGATAATTTGTACTGTTTTTCTTTTGTTGTATTTTTTTGCGGCTATTTCGTAATCTTTTACAAAGTAAGGATTTATTTTTAATACTGAGGCAACATTTCGGCTGTCTTTATTGGGCACAAAGTGGTAACTAAGTATTTTAACATAAAAATAATAGAGCGATGAAATGGTGAGTACCAAAGGGTTATCCCTTGGGTTTTGTGCAAAATAATTTATGATTTGATTGGCTTTTAATATGTTTTTAGTCCGTAGTGCATTTTGTAATTCAAAATTATTAAAATCTTTACTAATCCCAATATTTTCTTCAATGTGCTGGGGGGTAATTTTTGTGTTTTCGGGTAACGAAATTATTAATTTTTCTAGCTCGTTGGATATTTTGCTTAAACTGTTGCCCAAAAAATCGGTAAGCAAGCGAGAGGCAATTATATCTATCGAATATTTTTTTTGTTTTAGATAAGTATTAATCCAGTCTGGTATTTTATTATCGTATAATTTTTTGGATTCAAAAACGGCTCCATTTTTATCGAATGCTTTATAAACTTTCTTGTTTTTGGCTAATTTTTTATATTTATAGCATAAAACTAAGAGGGTGGATTGCAGTGGCTTTTGGGCATAGAAAACAAGGTGTTCAATTTTTTTTAAATCCTGTGCTTCTTTTACAATAATGACTTGGTGTGACGCCATCATTGGGAAACGCCTAGCGGCGTTATCGACTTCTTCAATGGCGGTATCCTTGCCATAGAGTGTAATTTGGTTAAATGCTTTTTCGGATTCAGAGAGTACATTTTCAGCAATATAGTCTGCAATTAAGTCTATATAATAAGGCTCTTCCCCAGAAAGGAAATAAATTGGGCGATAGATTTTTTTTTTGAGCTCCGCCATTATCTTATCGTAAGTCATGGCCATTTAGTGGTCTTTATTTAAGTTTGCAAGTTCTCTTTCCAGTAGCTTTTCTGCTGTAATATCAATGCCTATATTTATCACTTTTTCGGGTACTCCTGTGGGGTCTGTTATTGGTGTGTAGGTTTCTTTTAGCCATATTTCGGTAGCTCCAGATGTAGTATAAAACTCCTTGGTTACTGCTTTTCCGCTTCGGAGTTTATTCCATAGGGCTTCGTATTCTTCTTTGTTGGTTCTAATTTCGGGAAATAGTTCTAATTGTGTTTTCCCGATAAGGTCATTTTTTTTGTAGCCAAAGGCTTCTAAGTTTTTGTCGTTTACTTCGAGTATTCGCCCAGTCATGTCGTAAAAAATGACTGATGCTGTTGATATTAATGCCATCATTATCTCTTGCGACTCGTTGTCTCTTTGCAGAATTTCTCTTTGGATTTTCTGCATTTCAAAAATTGTTTTGGCGGTTTCTTCCTCTTTTGCACTCAGTGCCTCGGCTTGTTTTCTGGACTGTTCTAATAGGGCAGATGTATCTGTATTTATCTGTATATTAGCCACTACCGATGCAATTCTCTCGCTTACTGCTTTTATAAATTCGATTTTATAAGGTTCAATTTCGGCAAAAGCTGCAATTTCTAGCACCCCGTATAGTTGTAGCTCGGAAATAAGTGGCGATAGTACAAGTACGCTTGGGGTTTCATCGCCAAGCCCTGAGGTAACAAAAGTATAACCTTGCGGGACATTGTTGATATATATAAATTCTTTTTCTTGGGCACATCGCCCTACAAGGCTTTCGCCCATTTCTATTTTTGCTTCTAATTTTTTCTTCCTATCAAAAGCGTATGCGGCTTGTAACTCTAGGATTGTTTTACCATCTTCTTTTTTTGTAAAAAAGAGCCCCCCTTGTGTTGCCCCTAAGTATTTTACAAGGTTACTTATAAGGTTATAGGCCATTTCTTGGCTATTTTGGTAGTTCCTTTGTAAAATTTCGCCAACTTCTCCGATACCCAATTGTGCCCAGCTGCGTTTATCGTTTTCTGCCACCCTAATTTGCCTATCTGTTTCAGCATTTTTAAGATTTTTCCTCATCTCGATAAGTGCTGTTCCTAACTTATCATTTTCATCTAACACTTCAAACTCGGAATCGTAATCGCCCTCCCCGACAGAAATGGCAAAACTTGCGGTGCTATTTAAGGTGTCTATTAAATTATTGACCGAGGTAGCCACTTCGCCCAACTCATCTTTTCTTGATGTAGGAAGCTTATTTTCGGTACTGATATGCCCTTTGTTTAGTTTTTGTAAGGTAGCTATTGTTTTTTGAAGGCTTTTAGTTATGCCATTAGCAATAAGCAGAACAAGCAC
>CAMZKQ010000105.1 GCA_947311265.1 uncultured Chlorobiota bacterium
ATCTAATGCTAGGTGCTGCAGTATTGGGATTGCAAAAGCGGCAGTTTTTCCTGTTCCTGTTTGGGCACAGCCCAATAAATCTTCCCGATTAAGTAGAATGGGAATGGATTGTTCTTGAATTGGTGTTGGGTGGGTGTAGCCTTTTTTTTCTAGGGCTTTTAGTATGGGAGCAATTACTCCTAATTCTTTAAATGTCATATTTATATTATAAAAACTCTTCATAGAGTTTACTGTGTTCTTTGTATTGAATAATGAGTGCGTCCGGTCTAAAAACTAAAAAAAGAGTAATTAGCTGCCTTACGAGTGGTATAACCAATTGGTTTTTAGTTAATAAGATAAACCATTTTTGCAAAACCACTCGAAGGTTTCCTTTTCAGACCAGACTCATAAGTTAATCTAAAACTAAAAAAGAGGAATATATTACGAAAGGGTAAATTTTTAATTGCCCTTATTGGAATTGGCATATATTTAACCTTTGCCTTTTTAGTGCGTATTCAATAATACAAAAGTAAACGCAAAGGTAGTAATAATTTTGTAAACTTATTTTTTAGCGTCCGAAATATTTTTTAGAGTTTTGAAAAGTTCAATTTCTTTTGGGCTAAGCTGTTCTGGCAACTTATACTTAATGGTCAGATATAAATCGCCAAAAGTAGAGGGGTTTTTATAATGTGGCATACCCAGCCCTTTCAAGCGTATGGCTTTTCCGGATTGTACATTCTTTGGGATTGTAATTTTCATTACTCCCTTTAGCGTGTTAATATTTATTTTGTTGCCCAAAATTACTGAATAGAGGTCGGTAGTTGCGGTACAGAATAAATCGGCTTTGCTACGGCTAAAAATGGGGTGTGGTGCGACTACGATTCGGACAAATAGGTCGCCATTTTTCCCACCATACTTACTGGCTTTCCCTTTGCCGGGGATACGCAAAATTTGCTCGTCTTCTACTCCGGGTTTAATTTTTATTCTTAGCTTTTGTCCTGCCACTGTTAATATCCGAGCAGAGCCTATATAGGCTTCTTGTAAATCAATGGTAATTTTGCCTCTAATGTCTTCGCCTTTAAAGTAAGCGTGGTTGGTTTTACCCTCTCTATTTTTACGGAAAAACTGGTTAAAAAAGTCAGAAAACTCTTCTTCTGTATTTGTATAAGTATTAGAGCTGGGTTTTGAATTATAGGTATAGTTTGTTCTTTTAGTACTGGTGGCACTAAAATCATCAAATTTCTGCCGTTTTGTTGCATCAGAAAGCACATCGTAAGCTTCTGCAATTGCTTTAAACTTTTCTTCTGCTTTTTTATTGCCTTGGTTTTTATCGGGGTGCCATTTTTTTGCCAGTTTCCTGTATTTTTTTTTTATTTCGGCTTCGGTAGCAGTGCGTTTTAGTCCTAATATTTTATAGTAGTTTTTGTATTGCAATGGTGTAATATTTGTTTTTAGTAATCAATTTTGAGAATGAAATGTAAAGTTATTATAAAAATATTAAAAAACTAGTTATTTTTTAGTCTAAATTATAAACCTCTTTTTTACTTAGAAATTTAACAAAAAAAAAGGATTAAGTTAAAACTTAATCCTTTTAAAATAAGTGGCGTCACCTGGGGTTGAACCAGGGACACACGGATTTTCAGTCCGTTGCTCTACCAACTGAGCTATGACGCCGTTTCATTTTGCGATTGCAAAGATAAACTATTTTTATTGCCCTGCAAAACAAAAAAAGAAATTATCTGATAAAAACCATATCATTCCCGCTCGACATGTCTTGGCTATAAATGTAACCTCCTGAATTAAAGGCTTTAATATCATTATAATTTTTTAAATTATTTTGCAGAATAAATCGTGTCATCATGCCCCGTGCTTTTTTTGCATAAAAACTAATCACTTTATAAGTCCCATTTTTATTGTCTTTAAATATAGGTGTAATTATTTGTGCATTTAGCTCTTTTTTCTTTACGGCTTTAAAATACTCGTTCGATGCTAGGTTAATTAGCACTTTACTTTTTATTTCGCTTAGCGAAATATTTAGCTCATCAGTAATTTTACTGCCCCAAAATTCGTATAAATTTTTGCCCCTCTCGTTACTTAGTTTTGTCCCCATTTCTAGCCGATAAGGCTGAATTAAATCCAGCGGACGAAGCAAACCATACAACCCCGAGAGTATCCTCAACTGCTTTTGAGCCGTCTTAAAATCTTTCGGCGAAAAAGTATCCGCATCTATGCCAGTATAAACATCGCCCCGAAAGGCCAGCAAGGCTTGCTTTGCATTCTTGGGACTAAAAGGCAAACTCCAATTCAAATTTCTTTCGGTATTCAAATTTGATAGCTTTTCGCTAATATTCATTAACTTAGAGAGTGCCGAAGGAGTTAATTTTTGCAGTTCCTTTATCAATAAGGGCGATTCTTTTAACAAAACAGCTGTTGAAAATTCGGAACAAACTGGCGGATTTTCAAAATCTAAGGATTTTGCAGGGGATATAATAATTAGCATTATTTTCGAGTTAAAGTAAATTATCTAAGCCTTGATAAGGCTTACTAATCAAAGGTATAAAATAGATTGTGTTACTCAAACTTTATTTCTATTTTTGTAAAATAATTATCAAAGTTTCAATACTATGAGAAAGCTAATTTTAAGTCTTTTTTTTATGACCATTTTTATTTGCTCTGCGTTTGCCCAGCAAAAAAAGTTTGTGCATTTAAAAAATGGAAGTATTATTTATGGAGCTATCCTAGAAGAACACCCAGATAGTATCGTAAAAATATTGAGCAATAAAAACCTCTGGGTTTTTAAAATGCAGGAGGTGGAAAAAATAACAGTAAAAAACGAACACTACTACCTTGCCGATAAAGAAGGGGGACGAGCCTACCTAGGACTAATGACTACTTTGGACGGCATTGATGCCTCGTTTGCTTTGGGTTACCGATTTAAAAAACGATATACAGCAGGGCTTGGTGTCGGGCTTGGAATGCTAGATGATGATATTTATATCCCTATTTACACCATGTTTCAGGCAGATTTTGATAATCAAAAGAAAACGCCTTTTATCTACCTAAATACTGGCTACTCATTTGTACCGACCTCATCATCTTGGTGGCGAGAAGATTACAAGGCTTATGGTTTTCTTTTTCAAGCTGGCTTGGGGTATAAAATTCGTTTTGTAAGGTTTAATGGTATTAACCTAAAACTCGGCTACCGAATGCAGGCACTTTACGAAAGCTACACCACCACTAACTGGCAAAGTACAAACCCTATAAAAATAAACAAAAAAACCTACATGCACCGTATGGAGTTTGGCATAAACTTTACCATTTAAAGGTTTTGAAAAAAAGAAGTTAATTAATTCTTAAAAATTATAAATTTGTACGATTTACCTATCGACAAAAATATCATAAAATATAAACATGGATTACCACTTTAAACTTATTGAGCAAAAATGGCAAACCCGCTGGGAGAATAGCCAAATATATAAAGTATCCGAGCAATCGGAGAAACCCAAATATTACATTTTGGATATGTTTCCCTACCCCTCTGGTGCAGGGCTTCATGTGGGGCATCCGTTGGGCTATATTGCCTCGGATATTTATACCCGATACAAACGCCTAAAAGGCTTTAATGTACTGCACCCAATGGGTTTTGATGCCTTTGGATTGCCTGCCGAGCAATATGCAGTACAAACAGGGCAGCACCCATCGGTTACCACCGAAGAAAACATTAAACAATACATATCACAACTCAAAAAAATAGGACTTTCTTACGATTGGAGCAGAGAAATACGAACTTCCGACCCCAAGTATTACAAATGGACACAATGGGTATTTGTTCAACTTTTTAATCATTATTACAATAACAAAACACAGAAGGCAGAGCCCATTGAAAGTCTTATTGCAGAATTTGAAACCAACGGAAACATTAATATTGATGCCGCAGGCTCAAAAGTTCCACGCTTCGAAGCTGCCGTATGGACGGGATTTACCAAAGAGGAGCAAGACGATGTGCTAATGAGCTATCGCTTGGCATACCGTGCAGCAGGTACAGTAAACTGGTGCCCAGCACTAGGCACAGTACTTGCCAATGATGAAGTAAAAGATGGGCTTTCTGAGCGAGGAGGACACCCCGTGGTGCAAAAAAAAATGGAGCAATGGCAGTTGCGTATAACTGCTTACGCAGAAAGATTGCTAAATAGCCTAAACGACTTAGAGTGGAGCGACTCTATGAAAGAAATTCAGAGGAACTGGATTGGGCGTTCCGAAGGGGCTGAAATGCAATTTAGGGTAAAGGATTCTGATACAAAAATTAAAGTATTTACCACACGCCCCGACACTATTTATGGCTCTACATTTATGGTACTTGCCCCTGAAAACCCACTTGTAGATGAGCTTACAAGCATGAGCCAAATTGAAGAAATTGAGGCTTATATAAAAAAAACAGCAAAGCGTTCCGAGCGAGAAAGAATTGCTGATGCAAAAAATATTTCAGGTATTTTTACAGGTGCTTATGCCCTAAACCCATTCAGTGGCGAGGAAATCCCTATATGGATAAGCGACTATGTATTAGCAGGTTATGGCACAGGAGCAATTATGGCAGTACCTGCTCACGATAGCCGGGATTATGCTTTTGCAAAGCATTTTGGCTTGCCCATTTTGCAGGTAATAAGCGGTGGCGATATTTCCGAAAACTCTTACGATGCCAAAGAAGGTAAACTCATTAACTCGGGTTTACTCAATGGCCTGGAAAGCAAAGCGGCCATTTCTGCCATTAATACTGTTATTGAAGAAAAAGGCTTAGGGGTACGAAAAATTAATTTTCGCTTACGAGATGCCAGTTTTAGCCGGCAAAGGTATTGGGGCGAGCCATTTCCAGTCTATTATAAAAATGGAAATCCACAAACTTTACCAGAAGAGCATTTGCCCTTAGAACTGCCCCAAATTACAAACTTCAAACCCACAGAAAACGGGAACCCACCACTTGGTCGAGCCGAAAATTGGCAAACCGCCGAGGGCTACCCTTTCGAGCTAAGTACGATGCCCGGTTTTGCAGGTTCGTCTGCCTACTATCTGCGGTATATGTCGCCCAACTGCGACGACGCATTAGTTTCGCCACAGGCGAATGCCTACTGGCAAGATGTCGATTTATACATTGGTGGTACAGAGCATGCTGTTGGGCATTTGTTATACGCCCGATTTTGGAATAAATTTTTATTCGATTTGGGTTATGTCGTAAAAGACGAGCCTTTTAGAAAGCTCATCAACCAAGGCATGATACAGGGGCGTTCCAATTATGTTTACCGAGTAAAAAACTTAAATACTTTTGTTTCCAAAGGACGACTTAAAGAGTTTGATACCACGCCTTTGCATGTAGATGTAAACATTGTTGAAAATGATGTATTGGATACCGAAGCATTTAAAAACTGGCGACCCGATTTTGCTGATGCAGATTTTATTTTAGATGATGATGGCAAGTACCATTGCGGTCATGCGGTTGAAAAAATGTCGAAGTCGATGTACAATGTGGTAAACCCTGATGATATTATTGAAAAATATGGGGCGGATACTTTGCGAATGTACGAAATGTTTTTAGGCCCTATAGACCAAGCCAAACCGTGGGATACAAGTGGTATTGAGGGGGTACATCGTTTTTTGCGTAAACTTTGGCGTTTGGCCTATGACCAAGACGGGAAGCTGAAACTTACCGATGAAACGCCAACAAAAGAAGAGTTAAAAGTACTTCATAAAACGATTAAAAAAATTGGTTCGGATATCGAACGCTTTTCTTTCAATACCTCGGTGGCCGAATTTATGATTTGTACCAATGAACTAACGGCTTTAAAGTGCCATAAGAAATCTATTTTTGAGCCTTTGGCAATTATCCTTTCGCCTTTTGCCCCTCATGCGGCAGAGGAATTATGGGAGTCCTTAGGCAAAAGAGGGAGTATTAATGAGGCTACTTTTCCTAACTTTAACGATAAATATTTAATTGAGGATAGTGTAAATTACCCGATTGCGTTTAACGGAAAAACACGATTTACCCTAAGTTTGCCCTCTGGTATGGACAAAGAGGAAATCGAAAAAACAGTACTTGCCAACGAGCAAACCGCTACACGCCCAGAAGGCAAACAGGTACGCGAAGTAATTGTTGTACCTGGGCGAAT
>CAMZKQ010000106.1 GCA_947311265.1 uncultured Chlorobiota bacterium
AGCACCCAGTTCCCAGTTTCACCTGTTGCTAAACTAGGGTGTAAATCTGCGGTAGCTATTGGGGTAGGGTAAGTTGAGCTAAAAAGGTCAATATCTTCACCTGCATCAGCAGTAACTGCGTTATTGGTAATTGCAATTTCGTCGACCTCAGTAAATGGGAATTCTGCATTTCCTGCAATAGTAAAGGTTAATGTAGTTGCCCCTAGTGGTAAGTTGGATACTGTTGCTCTTCCCATGCCCTCGAAGCTAACGTCATTAGCAATAACTACTTCTGGGTTGGCACAAGACCATTCAGCCAAAGATGTAACAACAAGAGGAAATGCACCTTGTACTTCCGCATTAGAACTACATGTAGAGAAATCAGCTCCTGCATTGGCAATAACTCCAATATTCTCTTGATGAGCACCAAAATCAATTGCTGCTGGGTCTCTTGGGTTTCGGAAAATATCAAATATTACTTCGGGTATATTAAGACCTAAGTCGGCCTCACTAACAAAAGTATCCGACCAGTCGATGTGCAAATCATTAGGTATGTTCCAAAAGGGTGGTGCCCCACCACTTCGGGAGTTAGCTCCAAAACTAGTGCCTAGCAACCAAGCCGCTAGCCCTGCATAGTCAGTAGAATTATATTTTATAAACGCCGTTCCATCTGCTGAATATAAGTAATTATAATCAGATTCTGTAATGCTTGTGTTTGTGCTGTATATAGCATAGCCATTATTATAGAAGGCACTAAATATATTATTCAGTAAAGAAATATTGCCAATTGCAGAGCTAAAAAATGCAGCATTATTACTCCCTGATGGTGTTCTATTACTACCATTAATGGCCACACTATTAAACCACACATTTACATGCTCGGTAGTACCACTAAGGTATATACCATGCTCATAATTGTCAATGCCGCCAGTAGTGCCAATCATATTATTTACAATATTAACTTTTTGATTAGCGAAGCCTTGTACATTGTCTAGTTTAAGCCCTTTGGTGTAACTGCCAAAAGAACTCACTACGTCTAGTACTATTTTATTCCGCCGAAACTCTACTGGTGCTTCGCAAGAGAAAAATTTTGCAGCTGTTCGCTCTGGACCATCATATTGCCCATCAGTCATACTTATCATATTATCTTCTACCACAATATTTTTTTGCCCTGCAAAGTAAAAGCCCCCCTTTTTAGGGTTGGTTAAGACATTGCTTATAAACTTATTATCTTTGCTGTACTCTAAAGAACTTAGGGTACGACCTGCAAAATAAACAGAGTATGCACCGCCATCAAACGTGTTGTTTATAAATGAGCAGTTATTAACGGCATCTGTAGAGCTAAGTGCAGAAAAGTAAACCACAGAGTGTTCAGGTATATCTTGAAATCCGGTGTTAAAAAAATTACAACTTTCAAAGCTAATGTTATTACATGTGCCTTGAAATACAACGGTTGCCTCATCGTAATTCATTCTAAAACCTAGGTTAATGAACCGAATATTAGACACATTATTTAGATTTAATAATGCAGGTCCTGAAGTCCCAAAAGAGTTAATATTTACCACACCAGGGTCAGTAGCAGTAAATGTTACTGTATGGTTGCCTGCATTGGTAAACGGGTCTATATTTAAGTTTTCGTCATATGCCCCAGCGTTAATTAGGAACTCTACATCTCCATTAATACCATTGCCAACAAGAGCTGTAATAGCCTCACTAATAGAAGCGTAATCGCCTGTGCCTTGGAGGTCAATTGTTTTATTGCCGCTAAGTTGTGCTAGTGTAGCAGTCGAGATACTACTCATAACAATGAGTAATAGCACTAATCTGGTTAATTTTTTCATTCTGTAAATATTTATGGTTAATAATGGGTTTGAAAATTTATTTTGAAACGAAAGTAATGCTTCTTCTATACTCAGACAAGAATATTGTATAAAAGTTGCATAAAACTTTATGAATAATCATTTTTTGTAGATAAAAGGATTTTTGTACTTTTGAAGTTCAAACAAAAATATGCAAAATCTATCTTTATACAGGGCTTCTGCCGGCTCGGGAAAAACACATTTGCTTACGCAAAATTATTTACGCCTAGCGTTCCAAAACCCTAATAATTTTTCTAAAATATTGGCAGTAACTTTTACCAACAAGGCTGCCGAAGAGATGAAAGACCGTATTATTGCCGAAATTAACAATATTATTACAGAAAAGAGCAAAGCGGCACACTTTATATATATACAAAATTTTTATAGTGGCGAAAGTGAGCAAGAAATTGTAGCCAAAGCACAAGCCATTCGAGATAATATTTTGCACAATTACTCCATGTTTAGCGTCAGCACTATTGATAGTTTTGTACAAAAGGTAGTCCGTGCTTTTGCCTTTGAAACAGGGCTAGGAGCAAATTACCAAATAGAAATGGATAACAGTAAAGTAATTGCCGACCTTACGGAAATGCTTTATACAAAAATATCAAAAGACAAAGCTCTACAGGCATGGCTTATTCGCTTTGCAAAATATAAAATAGACGAAGGCAAAAATTGGGATTTTCGTAACGAAATAGGGGGTTTAGCCAACGAGATTTTCAAAGAAAAGTTCCAATCTTTTCAGCCATTTAGCTTAAAAAGTAGCAAAGGCACAAAGCAAAAACAAAGGGATAAGCTGTCTGTTTTTCTTAGTATTGTACAAGAAATACGGAAAAATTTTGAGCAACAAATGGAGCAACTCTCTATAGAAACCATCGACTTGCTCGAAAAAAATAGCATCGTAAGAACCGCCTTAGGGTCGAAATTCAAAATCATAACTGGCTATTTTATAGACAAAATACCAAAGGGCGAGTACGACCCCTTTTCGACCCAAACAGTAGAAAAAGCCCTCAATGGCATAGAAAACTGGCATACCAAAACGGCAAAACCTGCCGTAGTAGAGCAAATAACCAGCGTTTATGAGCCACTATTGGCCTTGCTACACAAGGCCATCTCCATTTACAATGCTGATTTTTCAAAATATATTACTGCAAAAAGCACCCTCTCCAATTTCCATACCTTTGGCTTACTTTCGGATATTGCCGCCCTTTTGCCAGAGTACCGCAAACAAAATAATGTGCTACTCATTAGCGATACCACACTCCTACTCAAAGAAATTATTAGCCACAACGATGCCCCTTTTATCTACGAAAAAATTGGCAACCGGTTTTCCAATGTCTTAATTGATGAGTTTCAGGACACCTCCTCTTTTCAATGGGAAAATTTTAAGCCACTTATTGTAAATTCCTTGGCAGAAGGGTTTTACAACCTAATTGTGGGCGATGTAAAACAGTCGATTTACCGCTGGCGAGCTGGCGATTGGAAATTGCTTTTGAGTGGCGTATCCCAAGATATTGGGGATAAAAATATTAACGAGCAAAGCCTAGATACCAATTGGCGAAGCAAAAAAAACATTGTCGATTTTAATAACTCAGTTTTTGAGTATGCCCCAAAAACCCTTCAAAACCACTACAATAACCAAATTGAAGCTATTAAATTTCCAGAAGTTAGGCAACAACTAGAGCAGGACAATTTCAAAAGCATCTTAATTGATGCTTACGCAGATAGCTACCAAAAACTACCAGCCAACTCTAACAAAATAGGCGGTAGAGTAACTGCCACTTTTATTCAAACCAAAGGTACAGAATATAACGAAACAGTAGGGCAGAAATTTCCGGCAATAATAGATGCCCTTTTGAAGCAAAAAAATTATACTGCCAAAGACATAACAATTCTAGTTCGGGCTCATCGTGAGGGGCAAGCAGCAGTACGCATGATGCAAGATTACCAAGCCCAAAATAAGGCAGCTGTAAAATACAGCATTATTTCTGCCCAATCGTTGTACCTCAAAAACTCGCCCTACGTGCGCGTACTAGCCAATGCAATGAAATATTTGTTCGATGCAGAAAACCCGATACTACTAAGTACACTAGCGTACGATTTTATGGAAATTAGGAGCATAGACCAAGATTTTCATAGCACCTTTTCGGCACATTTAGATATAGAAGAAATTAGCGATTTTTTACCCCTTGAATTTATAGAAAATCAGGAGCAAATTAAACAGAAATCATTATACGAAATTTCGGAAAAGCTAATTTCTATTTTTAAGCTCACTGATTACCCAGAGGGTTTTCCATACCTACAAGCTTTTCAAGATGCCGTTTTGGATTACACCAGAAATAACAGCTCCGATTTGGGTGCATTTATTACTTGGTGGAACGAAAAAGGAAAAATGCTCTCGGTTCGCCTTTCTGACAAGCAAAATGCAGTAAAAGTAGTTACTATTCATCACTCTAAGGGGCTGGCTTACAAGGTGGTAATTATGCCTTTTGTAAATTGGAAAATCGACCACACATCGGCACAAACTGCCCCAATTATTTGGGCAAAATCGGGCGAAAGCCCATTTAATGCCTATGAATATTTGCCCATAAAGTACAAAAAAGAGCTGGCAAAAAGCCTTTTTAGCAAAGACTATTTTGATGAAAAATTATATGCCTCCATGGACGCTATAAATATGCTTTATGTGGCGTTTACACGCTCGATTGAAGAGTTGCATATTTTTGCTCCTATTAGTAAATCTCCTGATAAAATTTCGCATTGTGGCGACTTGCTTTTTAAAACCATACAGGCCAGCAAAGGACAGACCGATGGTACAAACACTCGCCTTATTAACCTGAACCAAATGATGAATGATGATGCCTATTTTGAATCTTGCAAAGGCTATATTTTTGAAGATAATAAGGCATTTAGAAAAGACCAATCGGGCAACGAATTTGGGCTGGAAAAATACCCCAATAATGATTGGAGCGATAGGGTATCAATAAATTACAGCTCCGATGATTTTTTTATTGAGAGTATTGATTCTGTAGCCGAAAAAGTAAATTACGGTATTTTAATGCATCGCATTTTCTCCGAAATTATTACTGAAAAAGATGTGGAAGGCGTGCTAGAAAACCTATACTTTGCAGGTTACCTTACTGGAAGCGAACGCAAAGAGCTGAAACGCAAAGTACAAACAATAATTGCCAAAGATAATGTAAAGCCATGGTTTAGTGGCAAGTATGAAATTATAACAGAACAGGCTATTTTAACTAAAAATGGGGAGATTCGTATTCCTGACAGGGTGCTGCTTTCGGAAGATGAAATTACGGTTATCGACTTTAAATTTGGTGCAATACGGGAGGAGTACGAATTACAAATTAAGGAATATCAGTTGTTACTTTCCGAAATTTACAATAAAAAAGTAAGCGGTATTATTTACTATGCCGAGTCGGATACGGTGGTTGAAATTAAGGCTTAATTTTTTTATCTTTATAGAAGTAGCGCACTGTTTTTTCTTCGTATTTGCTTACGTTTAGTGGTACTGAAAAGCGGTTCCGCTTTAAATTGATGCCACATTCGGGGCAAGTATAGTCAATTTCTAAAAGGTTTTCGCCACAGGCAGAGCATTTTCCGGGGTTGTTTTGCCACTCTTCTTGCAGGGCATTAAGTTCTTCCGAGCCTTTAAAGTTAAACTGGTTTTCGCCTAAAATGGTATTGATTTTGGCGTTTAAAAATAGGCGGACTAGCAATAAATTAAAGCTGTAAAAACCGACAAAAAAAAGGGGCGAGTAGAATAAGAATTTAGAAAATTCTAAAAAGGTAAAAAAGGCTGGTAATATTGCGGCAACTATACTAAATTTTAGCAAGTTGTCTAAATATATTGTGGAGATAATTTGCTTTGAGTTTTCGTTTTCAATTACGGCAACTTTAAAGTCATAAGCAATTTTAAACAGTGAATTTTTGTAAGTGAGTTGTACTGTATTTCCTGAAATTTCAAGGTTGCTAAGCTCGCTTTTCTGCAACTCCGAGGCAAATAAATTGGCGATATAACTTGGGTTTTGTGCAAGTAACTTTTCACTATTTATGTCTTGTTTTTTTTTATGTGAATAGGGTAGTGGCATAGTCAGCTTGTAAAAATAACTAGTAATTATTATGGTAATTTGTAGTTTTTATCTATCGAAATACGGCTTTTAGTAAGTGCTTAAAATCCTGCTTTTTACAAATACGAATGGGGATAGGCAGTAATTCATCAATTTTTTTTTGAGTAGGTTTATTTTCATTTTTTTGTTAAATTACTATCTCTCTAAAAAAGCAAAGGTACTTTTTTTTCCTTAAAAAAAGTTGGATTTAACTAAATACCTGTTATCTTTACAGACACTATTCAATATTATGTTCAAAAAGTAAAGTATGCACTGCTTAATATATCAAAATTGTAAATCTTCTCATATTTTATGATGGGAAAGCAAAATACAGGACTACGAGAAATATATCATAATAAGTATTTAGCCAATAATTTAATGAAGCACCTTAGCTTAAAGTTAATTATTGCTATTATTATTTTGTCTTTTTTTGCGTATTATGATTTTCATATTGGGCACGGTATCAACTCTGCACTTACAAGAACTTTACCTATTGGGATTGCAATAATATTGCTCTTTTTCAATCTCGTTTCAAAAAATTATGCTTCCCTTAAAGTAAAAATTTACAACTTTTTTCTTGTCAGTATGCAATTAATGATGCTTGCAAATTGCCTTGTCCATATTAATGACAAGGAGCTTCCAACAGTTGTTTCTGGCACAATTCTAATTATTTTTATTATTTCGCTAGAAATAAAATCAAAACTCCTGAATACAATTCTAATATACACTTTGCCTATCACAGCTTTTATAGTTAGTACAATTCTATTTTTTGATGTCCCCAAAGAGCAGTATGCTATTCTTGCCAATGTTTACCCTATTCTTCTTGTTGGTTTTATTGTAAATAGAATACAAAACAACCTAAGTTTTAATATATTTAAGGCCAACCAACTGTTAAGTACAGAAAAGGAACGCACAAAAGACCTTTATGAAGAATCTCAAATTCAGAATGAAATTCTAAATACTAAAAATGAAGAGATTGAAGCACAGCAAAAAGTATTAGAACATAATCATAAAAACCTAACTTCAAGTGTAAACTATGCACGCTCCATTCAATCGGCAATGTTACCTACTCATGAAATTTTCAACACTTATTTTACTGAACATTTAATTTTTTATCAGCCAAAAGAAATTGTAAGCGGGGATTTTTATTGGGCAAAAGAGAAAAATGGATTGTTAATATTTGCAGTTGCTGACTGTACTGGGCATGGTGTTCCTGGTGCATTTGTTAGCATGCTTGGTATTTCTATGCTCAATGAAATTGTAAACAAGTTAGAAAACCCAACAGCAGGAGAAATCTTATGTGCTCTTCGTTCTTCTGTAAAGCAACTTCTTCGGCAATCAGCCACTGGTACTACCTCTAAAGATGGCATGGACATTGCTTTGTGCATTTACAACCCTAAGACTTCCGAACTTCAATATTCAGGGGCATATAATCCACTCTATATTCTCCGAAGTGGGGTATTTACCGATTTACCTGCTGATAGGCAACCAATAGGGATTTATAGACAAGAAACGGCTTTTACCAACCACATTTTCAAATTACAAAAAAATGATATTCTTTACCTTTTTTCAGATGGTTACATCGACCAATTTAATGGGAGTACAGGCGAAAAGTTTAAAGTAAAGCGATTTAAAGAATTGCTTATAGGCATCTCGCATAAAACATTAGATACCCAGCAAAAAATAATAAACGAAACATTTATAAACTGGAAAGGGCAACAAAAACAAATAGATGATATTCTTATTTTAGGGCTTAAAATTTAACTCTCCATTAGTAATCAGCAGTACGGCTCAAAAAATCTCTTAAATTGAGGTGTAAAATGCCTTGATAATTTTTTATGGTATATTCATCAAGCGACACAACAATTTTAGGGAAATTATCTTTAACAAGCAAAAGATTTCCAAATTCTCTTGCTATTACTTTTTCGTCGGGAATTAAATAGGCTACTTGCACGTATAATTTTGCCCCATCTCGCTCGCCAATAAAATCAATTTCTTTATCGCCCGTTTGCCCTACCATTATTTCATAACCTGCGGCTTTCAGGTGTATATATACCACATTTTCAAGCACTTGATTGATGTTAAATTTTGTATAGCCGACAAGAGAATTTTTTAGTCCCCAATCTTCAAAATAATACTTTTCGTGAATTTCAAAAACTTTTTTTCCCGTAATATCTGTTCTTTTTACTTTATAAATTAAAAATGCCGATTGTAAATGCTCTAAGTAATTTAAAATTATTTGTGCCGAAACTTTTAGGTTTTGTGATTTTAAATAATCACTTATTTTTTTTGCCGAAATAATATTTCCTACATTATTTGCTAAAAACCGAACAAGGTTTTCGAGAATATTTGTGTTACGAATTTTGTGGCGTGCAATTACGTCTTTGTAAATTATTGTTGTAAAAATGTTTCGTAAGTATTCAAAAACAATGTCTTCTTTCAGCGGTAAATTTTTAAGGTAGGGCAATCCGCCAAAATTCAAATACTTGTTAAGACTGTGTTTTGTATTTTTAAGTTTATGAAATTTTAAAAATTCGAGATAAGTAAGGCTGTAAACTTTTATTTCTATGTATCTGCCGCTCAAATAAGTAGCCAGTTCGCCCGAGAGCATATTTGCATTACTTCCTGTGCAGTAAATATCTATATTTTCTTCGGTTAAAAAGTGTCTTAATGCTTTTTCAAATTGATTAATGTCTTGAATTTCATCAACAAAAAGATAGTTCGGTTTTTCTTGCGAATATTTATCGTTAACGTAGTGTATTAAATCTTTGTAGTTTTCGATATTGTCGAATTCAAAATTTTCTTTGTTGATATAAATTATATTTGCATCGGGTGTTTGGTTTTTTATTTCATCAATAAGCTGAAACATCAGAAAACTTTTGCCTACTCGACGTTGTCCGGTAACTGCTTTTATCAGCTTTTTGTTAATGAATGGTTTTAGCCGCTCAAAATATCCGGTGCGTTCGGTGAAAGGTTTTATATGTCTGTTTTTGTTCATATATAATTTAAACTTTTTGCAAGTTTACAAAAAATTTAAAACATAAACAAGGTGAATGCAATACTTCTGCAAAAGTTTCAATCATACATGAAACTTTTTTGTTTTTATATGGAAGTTTCGTTTATGAAAATAAGCGTCAGTTGTTATTTTTTTAATGTTGAGTTTCTGAAAAAATACTTGATATGTTGCCAAAGATAAATAAAAGGAATAAACGGACGTTTTTTCCAGTGTATTATTTTCCATTTTATATTAAAAAAAGAAAATTTATTTAAGATTATAAGTTTTGGATTGTAAAAACAGGCATTCATTGTATGTGCATTCAATAATCCCAAATATTGTCTGGTTATTCTTTTTGGATAATTATTTTTAATTATTTTTTGTCTAAATTTTTGTTCTAATTCTAATTGATAAACAAGTCGTTGCTTAAAATTCATTGAAGAAACTGAATTTGTATTCCATCTGTTATAAATACAAAACACTCCTTTTGTATACGAGAATTTTGCACCAAGCAAAGCTGCCATTGTGATATATTCTCTATCCTGAGCTACCTTTGTTTCAGGATTCCAAGCGGGACAATGGTGTAATTTTTCCGCAATATTTCGCTTAAACAGATAGCTGTTATTGGCTAACCAGTTGTCAGACAATAATTCGTAAGTAAAATCATTATATTGCTTGTATATATATTTCTTTCTTTCAATGTATTTTATTTTATTTTCATAAAAATCCATATACCAATCAGAATATACAACATCAGTTTCTGGGCTTTGTTCAAACTTCTTTATTTGATTTTCAAATTTTCCGTCTAATAAAAAATCATCAGCGTCAAGCCATTGTATATAGTCGCCTGATGATTTTGAGAAGCCGAAGTTGCGGGCATTGTTTCCTCCTTTTTCAGGGTTTTTAAATATTTTTATTATATGGGGATTTTGTTTTTGTGATTCTTGCAATATTTTCCAGCTGTTGTCTGTCGATTGGTCATCCACTACAATAATTTCGAGTAAATGTTTTTGTATAAGGCAACTATCAATAACTTTTGGCAGCCATTGAGAGCAGTTGTAGTTGGGAATTATTACGGAGACTCCTTTCATTTAATTTACAAAAATTTTAAAAATTCAACAAACATATTTGTATTTTTCTCAAAATCAACAACATTTTCAAATTTTACAAAAGCATTTTTTCGTAGTAATTGGGTATGTTCCGAGTTTTGGTTTTTAAAACGTGTTATTTCTTTTGCTAATATATTGGGCGTTAAATCGGCAGGCAACAATTTGCCTGTTGAGCTGTTCACAAGTTCACTTGTGCCTCCTACGTCGGTAGCCAAAGCCGGTATTCCGGCTGCGAAGGCTTCCATTACGGAAACCGGCAAACCTTCGGTTGTGCTGGCATTTATGAATAAATCAACTCGTTTATTTGCATAATAATTGGGAACATCATTTGCCGATACTTGTCCCGTAAGATTTATTTTAATATTTCTTGGCAAATTTGCAGTTTGTTTTTTTAACTCTTCAAAATCATTGCCGCCTCCTATATGTGTCCATTCTGTCTTAAATTTTAACATTATTATGGCTTTTGCAATTAACCACACTCTCTTTAAAGGGATTACCGACGAGCAACTTACAATTCTGAAAACACCGTCATCGCTTTGCTTAGCAAGTCCGTATGAGTGTGTTCCAAGCCGAGATAATTTAGTTTTGAATTTGATGTTTGGATATTTATTTTTTAAATATTTTTCTCCTTGTTCGGAAACAAAAACAGCGTAATCCAGATTTTTAAGCTGTTTTTTACGAAACGAGATATAATTACTGTTTCTTTCTTCGTATAAATCATATCCGTGATAGCGAACGATAATTTTTGCTTTTGTTTTCAGAAATCCGAGAACTTCGCTTGTTTCTTTGCCCCAATAAAAATAAAAAATTGTTTTTTCATCTGCATTGCTAAAAATAGATTTTAGTTTTTTATTTTTTGAAAGCTTCAAAATTTTATATGCGGTTTCTGTCCATAGTATCAGTTTTGTTTTTGAGAAAAAAACTTTTTTTTGTATTGCCTCTGACAAGAAATTTAAAATATATTTACTGAAAATAACCCGTAACAATTTCTTTCTTATATCTTTTTTATGAAAAACATTAAATAAAGGGGAACTATATTTTACGCCTTTAATTTTTTCTGCTTTGTGTTCAAAATTTTTATTTTCAAACGGAATTATTTCTATATTAAAATGTTTGGATAAAATTTTTATTTCATCGGTTTTCCACTGAACATCACGATTGGGATAGTATGTTGTGAAATAGATTATTTTTTTCATTATACAATCCCGTTTTGAGGTAAATATTTTTTATAAAAAGGGGATTGACTATTCAAAAAGTTAGAACTATTTTTCTGCGTAATGCTGTCCCGTAGCAAAACATCTGTATATTTTAGATTATACCCTTTTCCTGCAAGTAAGAAATGTAAGTCATATATTTTTGCAATTTCGGAAATCAGGTTTGGTTGTGTTGTTATTGCAGAATTTACAATCACTTTTTCAACCCCTGCGGCGTAGAGTTTTTTTACTTGGTCAATACTATTTATCCCTCCGCCATAAGCCAATGGCATAAAGCATTCCGAGGCTATTTCTTCAATCTTATTATAATCTGGTTCTTTGTTAAGTTTAGAGGCTTCAATATCCAAAAAAACGAGTTCATCTACTTCTTTTTCGTTAAAAATTTTCACGGCATTGATAGGGTCGCCAATATAGTTGGGCTTTTTAAATTTTATTGTTTTTACTAGCCCTCCATTTTGAAGTAGTAGTACTGGAATAACTCTTATTCTTTTCATGGCTGTTTCCTTTTTAGCAAGAGTTTCAAAAGTATCAAAAATAAAGTCGGTATCAAAAAAAAGGGAGGCTAATTGCCTCCCTTTAATTTAAAAATAACGATAGCAGTTAATGCTTATTTTACAATAACTCGTTGAGTAAACGATGTTTTTTCGTTACTCATGCGTAGAAAGTAAATACCTGCGTTAGAAATATTAATGGTATTTTCGGTACTATTAATTGTTTTTGTTGCAATTACTTTTCCTGCAATATCAATAACTTCTAAGTTATATTCTTGGTCGGAAGTAATAGTAAATACGCCGTTAGATGGATTTGGATAGATTGCAACTCCATTTTGCTCAATCGTATTTACTGCTGTTTGGTCTTGTACAAGAATATTGTCAATAACGGCAGCAGAAAAGAAATTTGGTGTTGTAAATGTAGAACTTGTAACAAATGCAAAGTAGTATCCGCCAGGTGTAATTGAAGAAATATCCACCACAATATCTTGAACGGCATCAGCATCTAGTAAAACAGGGTTGCCAATTGCAGTCCATGGACCGGAAAGGTCAGTGCCATATTTCATTTGGATAATAGATGCACCATTTTGGGCACTTCCATTGAAGCCTCTGGCTTGGTATTTAAAGTTACGAACGCCTGCACTAACAGCTACTGCTGGGGTTACTAAGTACTCTTCTGGCATACCATCTACTTGAAAAATACCAGCAGATGAGCCATCTAATGTCCATTGAATAAACTGATTATCGCTTCTTTGATATGCAGCAGAATTGTTCGATTCTGCCCAATTTGTTGGTAAGAATGTATTGCCTTCAAAATCTTCATCAATAAGTGCTGGTGAATAAGTTGTGAAACCTTTTGGAAGTACATTATCCGTCATATCTTCATCTAGCGTGATAGTAACTGTAGCGGTAACAGTATAATTAGCAGCTGTAGGTGTAAAGTCTGGTAGAGTAACTACTGTAGAAGCACCTGTTACTAAGTTTACGGTAGCTGATACTGTTTGGTCATATACATCATTAGTACCATCATTAATTACAACTTTTACATCGTAAGCATTTTGTGCGTTGAAGCCTTTATTGCTTACTTTTACTTTTGGAGCAATTGCCATTCCTGTACCTACATAATCTGCCATTTCAAAATTCATTATAGCATTTACTTTCATATTATCATTTAGTGTTTCTTCTACAACAACGTTGTCTATTACGCAGGCACTTGAATTAACTCCTCCATTATCAAACATACTTGTTGTTGCAAATGCAAAGATGTAGTTGCCTGCTGCAAGTGCTGTTAAATCGATGCTAATGTCTCTAACATCTGCATTGTTTAGCCCAATAGGGTTACCAATATCAGTAAATGTACCGCCTTGTTTTGTGGCGTATTTTACTTGAAGTGTAGTAAAACCTTCGGCATCGTTGCCGTTTCCGCCTCTTACTTGGAAAGTCATAGCTACTGTATTTGCAGCTACTGTAACTGCTGGTGTAAGTAACATTTCTTCGGCATCACCAATTTGTTGAAAAAGTGCTGCAGAGCGTGCATCATTAAGTGCATACCAATCGCCTGGGTTAGCTTGCAAATAGGAGTTGGCTGTACCAGTTTGTTGCCAGTAATCAGGTAGGAATGTATTACCTTGGAAGCCTTCATTTAGAAGCCCTGGTTGGTAAGATGTTGCATTGGCAACAACTTCGTTATTTCCTGCAAACTGGTCTCCTGCAAGAGTTGCAGTTGCTGTAACTGTGTATGTTCCAGAGCCTGGTGTCCAGTCTGGGAAAACGAGCGTTTCGCTTTGGTTTTGTGCTAGGTTTAATG
>CAMZKQ010000107.1 GCA_947311265.1 uncultured Chlorobiota bacterium
AATTTACCGAGAAGTATTAATAAATGGTTTGTAAAATATCAAAATAAATCGGTAGAGCCTATTGGTTTATTATCAAATTATCCACCTGACTTTCAAAATCAAAGTAAAGTTTTTATAAAAATTAAACCTACGGCAAGGAACGGTGCAATAAAATTATCGTATGAAAATTTAATCCCTATTTCCGTTTATTTTTCTGTTCGCCACAGCATAAAAGCAACTTGGCTAAACGACAGAGACCAATTTTTACACCCAAAAAAAACTTGGGAAAAAGATACTGAATTTCAAAACGATTGTTTAGCTTTTACATTATTTCACAGTCAAAATAAAATTAGTTCAAACGACGGAATAAACCATTGGATACCGTTTACCGAAGCCGAAGTAAATGCAGGCGATAAATTCGACAGTAATTTTATGACCAAATTTATTAACGGCAAAATAAAAATTGAACAAAAAGCAGATTTATATAACGGTGCAAAAATAATAAAAACCAAAAAGTTACAATTTTCAAACCAAGCAAATGCAGTTTTTGATGCCGGACGTAAATTATGGCAGTATTACCACACGCAACCAAATTGTAATGTAAATGCTTCATTATATGATATTCGTAGTTATTTTCAAGGCACAAACAAAGCCGGAAGAATGAACAACAAAAGCAACGATAAAATATACACAGAATTACTCGCAGAACTTAGAGAAAAAGTTAAGGTTTTAGCAAAAAAAATAAAGCCAAAAGTTTATGAATATGGCTTTCTAAACAGCTAAAAGGACAAAAACTCATAGCACGAGTTTCAAAATAGATGAAAAAAAAAATAATTATAAAAGAAAAAGGCAACGCTAAAGACACTAAACACCTTATGGAGGTGCTAAATGTGTCCCCAATAATTGCGAACCTACTAGTACAAAGAGGGATAAAAACCTATGATGAAGCCAAAAAATCTTTCCGCCCAGAGCTAGAAAAGTTACACGACCCATTTTTAATGTTAGACATGGAAATCGCCGTAAGGCGACTAACAAAAGCCATTTCCAACAAAGAAAAAGTACTCATTTACGGCGATTACGATGTGGACGGCACCACCTCTGTAGCACTAGTGTATTCCTTCCTCCATAAGTTTTATGATAATCTTGATTATTATATCCCCGATAGATATACCGAAGGCTACGGCATATCTTTTCAAGGCATCGACTTTGCAAAAGAAAATAACTTCACCCTTATAATTGCCCTAGACTGTGGCATAAAAGCCGTAGATAAAATTGAATATGCCAACAAAAAAGGAGTCGATTTTATCATCTGCGACCACCACACCCCAGGCGAAAATATCCCCGAAGCAGTCGCCGTGCTAGACCCAAAACGCAAAAACTGCAACTACCCCTTTAAAGAGCTTTGTGGCTGCGGAGTCGGTTTTAAATTTATGCAGGCTTACGCCCAAAGTTCAAAAATTCCATTTGAAGAACTTACTGAATATCTAGACCTTGTAGCGGTAAGCATTGCCGCCGATATTGTTCCAGTAACAGGCGAAAACCGAATTTTGGCACACTATGGGCTCAAAAAATTTAACGAAAACCCAATACCCGGCTTACAGGCCATTCGTAAGCTAGCACATGTTGCCGATAATGACCTTACAATTTCCGACCTAGTATTCAAAATTGGCCCCCGTATAAATGCCGCAGGGCGGATAAAATCGGGGCGAGAAGCAGTACAACTAATGGTTTCTGGCAACGAGCAAAAAGCCAAAGAAATAGGTAAACAAATCGACCTCTACAACGAAGATAGAAAAAATGTAGATAGGAATATTACCCATGAAGCCCTGCACATGATTGGGAATAATCCCGATTTAAAAAATAGAAAATCAACCGTCGTATTTAAGTCCGATTGGCACAAAGGCGTAGTAGGCATCGTTGCCTCTCGCCTTATCGAAACTTACTACCGACCCACAATTGTACTTACCGAATCCAAGGGCTTGGCTACGGGCTCTGCCCGTTCGGTATTTGGCTTTAATGTGTACGATGCCATTGATTCTTGCAGCGATTTACTTGAAACTTTTGGCGGGCATATGTATGCCGCTGGCTTATCCTTAAAAGTAGAACACCTCAACGAGTTTTCCGAACGCTTTAACAAATATGTAAACGAAAACATTACAGAAGAGCAACTTACACCATTCATAGAAGTAGATGCAGAAATTGGGTTTGCAGATATTACACCCAAATTCTTCCGGCTACTGAAAGAGTTCTCCCCTTTTGGCCCCGGCAACCTTTCGCCTGTGTTTCTGACCGAAAAAATCAGAGATACCGGTTACTCATCGCCCGTAGGGCAAACCAAAGAACACCTGAGGCTAGACATGATTGACTATACCGGAGGACGACTAAAAGGCATTGCATTTTCTATGGCACACCACTACCGAGCCATGCGAAACAAAAGCTCATTTTCCTGCTGTTATACCATTAACGAAAATCATTTTAATGGAAAAACAACCCTACAGGCCATGGTTAAAGATATCCAAATGGAAGAAAAATAAAAAATCATAAAAATAAAATAATGAAAAATACACCCATTAATTTTGAAACCGTAAAACAAATTAGAGCAACAAGCCAATTGCCTAGCTTAGGTACTGCCACAATTAGAGAACTAGTGCGTTTGGTCAATAATATTGAGCACAAAACTGGCGAAAAATTTATCCGCATGGAAATGGGCGTTCCTGGTATAGAGCCACCAAAAGTAGGCATTGATGCCGAAATTGAAGCCCTGAAATCTGGCGTAGCCTCAAAATACCCAATGATTGACGGTGTGCCAAAATTAAAAGTAGCCGCATCTAATTTTGTAAAAGCGTTTATGAATGTAGAACTCAGCCCCGAGAGTTGTGTCTCCACAGTAGGCTCGATGCAAGGCAGTACCGCTGTATTCTTGGTCGCCAACCGTTGCAACGAAAAAAAGGACACTATCTTATTTATCGACCCCGGTTTTCCGGTGCAAAAGCAGCAGTGCGATGTTTTAGGCATGAAGTATGCCACTTTTGATGTCTATAATTACCGAGGCAAAAAACTACGCACAAAGCTAGAAAAAATGCTTAGTGCAGGAAATATATCTACATTAATTTACTCCAATCCCAATAACCCTTCGTGGATTTGCTTTACCGAAGAAGAGCTACAAATTATTGGCGAAATGGCCAATAAATACGACGTAATTATTGTAGAAGACTTGGCCTATTTTGGTATGGATTTTCGGGTGGATTATTCAAAGCCAAACCAAGCCCCATTCCAACCTACGGTAGCCAAGTATTCCGATAATTATATTTTCCTAATATCTAGTTCTAAGGCATTTAGCTATGCTGGGCAACGGATAGGCATGCTCTGCATGTCCGATAAATTATATAAGCGAAAGTATGCCGGCCTAACACGAAATTATGCCACCGATGAGTTTGGCTATTCGGTAATTTATGGGGCATTATATGCCCTATCTACTGGCGTTAGCCATTCTGCACAATACGGGCTAGCAGCAATGCTAGAAGCCGCAAGCAATGGTAGTTTCGATTTCCTTGCGGAAGTAAAACTATACGAAAATAGAGCCAAAATTATGAAAAAATTATTCGTTGAGAATGGCTTTAATATCGTTTACGATAAAGATATTGACCGCCCTGTTGGTGATGGATTTTACTTTACATTTTCCTACCCCGGAATGACAGGCGCCGAGCTTTTAGAACATCTAATTTACTACGGCATAAGTGCTATCGCACTAGAAATAACAGGCTCAGAAAGAACAGAAGGCTTGCGGGCATGCGTTTCGCAAACCCACGAAAGCCAGTTTGAGGCACTAGAATTTCGCCTGAAAGCCTTTAATAAAGCATTTTCTAAGTAATAAGCACAACTATTATGCACAACTATAGCGACAAAAAACGAAGTTTGGGTCTTTTGGAGAAAGTTAGTATTTACTTACAAATAAAAGCTGTAACAATAGGCATAAGCCTCGTTTTAATCGGGCTTACTGGGGGGGTAATATTTTTCCCACAAACCAGTGGGTTTTCTGGCAATCGTTTTCCAAAAACAGCCCCTGTTACAACAGGGAACTTAATTTCTAGAACGCCCACAAACACCATGCTAGGCAAGCATTATATCTATAAATTTATCTATAGTTACTCATTACCCTCTGGGGATATTATTACTGATAAATCTTACGCTGTAGGAACACAAAACAATTTAGACTCGGTACTGACCATCGAATATCTTGCAGAACAACCCGAGATTTCGAGAATTAAAGGAATGCAAAGAGGGCAAATAAATTATTGGAATTTATATCTTTTTGTTGCTTTATTTATGGGGGGAATTATCTGCCTACTTTGGGGGCTAAAAAAAGTCCTTTTTACTATAAAAAAACTAGAATACTGGAGCATCGCAAAAGCCAAATTTATTTCTAAAATAGGTACAGGAAAATACACCATATATATGAACAGGAAGGAGTATTTTAAAATGCAGTTTTCCTACATGGTGCATAATAAGAAATATACCACAACAGTAACCACCGCTATGCCCGAAACCTTGCTCGGAAAATCTACAAAGCTATTGATTTACAACGAACATACACCTAGCGAATGCCTACTTATTGGTACGCAGGGGAGAAAAGTACAACAGTACTTTCAGCGTTTAGCAAAATAATCAACCCATCGTATCTGTTACCCCAAAAATTGGCACATAAAAAAAACTTGCAATATCT
>CAMZKQ010000108.1 GCA_947311265.1 uncultured Chlorobiota bacterium
GCTTTCTTAATTGGTTGCGGAGGCAAGATTTGAACTTGCGACCTTTGGGTTATGAGCCCAACGAGCTACCAACTGCTCTACCTCGCAATATATTTTAAAAAAGAACTTAGTTTTCTGTTTTGCGGTTGCAAAGGTACGATAATAATCGTGATAAACAAATTAATTTAATAAAAATAGCTTTTTTTGTGGAAAAATATTGCTCGTAAGAAACGGCTACACTAATTTCATAATTAACAGGGCTAAATCTTGTGCTTTTTGTTCGCTTTTACTTTCGGCATATACACGTATAATTGGTTCGGTATTCGACTTTCTTAGGTGAACCCAGCCTTCTTCAAAATCCAACTTTACGCCATCAATATCCGTAATAACGGCATCAGGATTATCTTTAAATTCATTTTTTATTTTTAATAAAACGGCATCAACATCAGTGGTTGGTGTTAGCTGGATTTTATTTTTTACAATAAAATAGTTGGGGTACGATGCTCTAAGTTCAGAACTTTTTATATTTCCCTTAGCCAAAAGCGTTAGGATTATTGCTACACCAATTAGTGCATCTCTGCCATAATGTAGCTCTGGCAAGATAACTCCGCCATTGCCTTCGCCACCAATCACAGCATTTACACGCTTCATTTCTGCCACAACATTTACCTCGCCAACGGCAGAAGCGGTATATTTTCCGCCATGCTTTTCTGCAATATCTCGTAAAACCCTCGACGATGATAAATTAGAAACGGCATCGCCCGGCGTAACTGATAGCACATAATCTGCCGCAGCAGCAAGTGTATATTCTTCGCCAAAAACATTGCCATCTTCAGCAATAACTGCAAGCCGGTCGCCATCGGGGTCGGTTACAAAGCCAATGTCTGCCCCTTTTTTTTTTATTAATGCCGAAATTTCGCTTAGATTTTCGGGTAGTGGCTCGGGGTTGTGCGGAAACTCGCCCGTTGGTTGGCAAAATAATTCTAGCCTACGGCTTACGCCCAATGCTTTTAAAAGGGCAATAATTGCAGGTCCTCCTACGGAATTTACACCATCTACTGCTACTGTAAAATTGGCGTTTTTTATTGCATCAACATCAACATACTGGCTGGCCAAAACAAGTTCGATATGGCGGTTTAGCATTTCTGTATTGGTTTCGGGGGCTTGTAAGTCGTCGGTTTGGGCAAATCCTATTTCTTGGAAACGGTTTTCTGCTAAATCTAAAATTTCTGCTCCTTCTTTAGCATCTAAAAACTCGCCTTTGGCGTTTAGCAACTTCATGGCATTCCATTGCTTGGGGTTGTGGCTGGCGGTGATAATAATTCCGCCATCGGCTTTTAATTCGGTAACTGCAATTTCGGCAGTAGGCGTTGTGGCTTGCCCTATCGAAATTACTTTTGCCCCCATAGCCGTTAGTGTACCAGCCATTAGTTGCTCTGCCATTGGCCCCGAAATTCGGGCATCACGGGCAAGTATAATTGTAATGTTTTTTTTGCCTTGCGATTTTTGAATAAATGTAGCATAGGAAGCGGTATATTTAATAATATCTGGTGGTGTTAGATTTTCGCCAGCTTTTCCGCCAATAGTGCCTCGTATTCCTGAAATTGATTTTATTAGACTCATATATTTTTTATTTCTTTGTAGGCAAATATACAATTCTTTTTCTTTTTTCAAGGATTTTATTTTTTGTGGGAAAACAACTTAAAGCAGAATATGGATAAAACATTTCGAGAATATATAGAGCAAGCGTATAATTTCCCGCAAGGGAATTTTGAACTTAAAAACGAAACCCTTGTTTTTAATGGTATTGAACTTAGTAAAATGATTCGGAAATATGGCAGCCCGCTGAATATAATTGTTTTGCCAAAAATTGGGCAGCAAATAGAAAAAGCAAAAAGGCTTTTTAACGCAGCTATACAAAAAAATAATTACCAAGCCAGTTATAAATTTTGCTATTGCACAAAGTGCAACCATTTGTACCCTATTGTAAATGAGGTGTTAAAAAATAATTCTAATATAGAAACCTCATCAGAATTTGATATAGATTTAATTTTAAATTTGCTAGATAAAAAGAAAATTAGCTTAACTACAGAAATTATACATAATGGGTTTAAAACTAAAAATTACCTAAAAAAGATTGCTTTGTTACAAAAAAAAGGCTTTGTAAATTCAATAATAATTTTAGATAATGAAGAAGAAATCCGCCAAGTAAAAAAAATATTTACTACTCAAAAAGTTAAAATTGGGCTAAGAATGGCAATACACCAACCCAAAGGGACTTTTTATAAAACCTCTCGCCTAGGCGTTCCACCTGATGATATTTTAAACTTTTTTGAAACCGAAATTAAGAACTGCCCAAAAGTTGAATTGAAAATGTTTCATTTTTTTATTGATTCTGGAATAAATGATAGCCCCTATTATTGGGCAGAATTTGAAAAAGCCATTGAGCTGTATTGTAGCCTAAAGGCTAGTTGTAAAGATTTAGAGGCCATTAATATAGGGGGCGGTTTTCCTGTACAAAATGATTTGAATTTTAGTTACAATTATGAATTAATAGCTTCTAAAATTGTTGAAAAAGTTGCTTCAATTTGCGACCAGAAAAATATAAACCACCCAGATATTTATACCGAGTTTGGTAAATTTACAGTCGGCGAAAGCAGTGCAATTATTTTTGAAGTTTTAGCCCAAAAGAAACAAAACCCAGAAGAAATATGGTACATTATTAATAACAGCCTAATGAATACTATCCCAGACTCATGGACGATTGATGAAAAATTTATAGTCCTGCCCATCAATAAATGGGGCGATAATTACCAAGCCGTAAACCTCGGTGGAATTAGCTGCGACCAGTACGATTACTACAATAAAGATGCTGAAAATAAAGCCATAAAATTACCCGTTTTAAGCCCCAATAATTCAGCCCCAATTTATGTCGGGTTTTTCCATACAGGGGCATATCAGGACACTATAAGTGGTTATGGTGGGGTTAAGCATTGTCTAATTGCTTCACCCAAGCAAATTATTATCGACCTTGATAAAAATGGAAACCTTATTGATTATATTTACCGGCAAGAACAAACTATTGGGCAGGTGTATACCATTTTAGGGTACTGATGACCTTACTTTAGCTAATTTTTGTAAGGCTAGGATATACAAAAAGAACGACTAAAATAAAATATGTTACAAAATCTGTTTTAGTTTATTTAATTTTTTATAATTTAGCAATATTAATATTTATAGCTTTACAGTGGAAAAAACAGGAACTGTTTTTGGGAATGGTATTTTTCCTTGCTAAAATAAATCTCGAATAAAGATTTAGAAAATAAATTTACATAATTATAAAAAACACAGAACTATGTCAGTATTAAAAAATCGCTTGCGCGAAAAAATAGAGGCACACCGGCCTAGAACAACAAAATTATTGAAAGAATTTGGTGATGTAGTTGTAGGAGAAGTAACCATTGCACAGGCAATGAATGGTATGCGTGGAGTAAAAGGATTAACAACAGATATATCTTACCTTGACCCCGAAGAAGGTATCCGCTTTAGAGGCAAAACAATCCCTGAAACGATGGCTTGCCTACCAAAACCAGAAGGCAAAGATTATCCTTACGTTGAAGGCTTTTGGTTTTTCTTACTCACTGGCGATGTCCCTACACAAGCCGAAGCCGAAGAGGTTGTAGAAGATTTTAAACAAAGAAGGCAAGTGCCACAGTACGTTATCGACTTGCTTAGAAATATGCCCGGTGGCACACACCCAATGGCCATGTTTTCAGCAGTAATTTTGGCGATGCAGCAAGAGTCTAAATTTGCAGCTTACTACGACTCCGGAAATTTCAATAAAATGGATGCCTGGGAATATATGTACGAAGATGCTACCGATATTTTAGCAAGAATACCCTCAATAGCAGCCTATATTTACAGAATGCGGTTTAAAAGCGACCTTATTATAGAACCCGATTTTGACTTGGATATGGGCGGCAACTTTGCCCACCAAATGGGCATTGATGCCCCTTATGACGATGTAGCAAGAATGTATTTTATACTACATTCCGACCATGAATCGGGCAATGTATCGGCACACACCACACACCTAGTAGCCTCCGCACTTTCCGATGCCTACTACTCGCTCTCGGCTGGTCTTAACGGGCTGGCAGGCCCGCTGCATGGGCTAGCTAACCAAGAGGTACTCGGCTGGTTACTTAGCGTTATGGAAAAAATGGACAATAAAGTGCCTACCGAAGAGGAAATGAAAAAATTTGTCTGGGACACCTTAAATTCAGGCAAAGTAATCCCCGGTTACGGACACGCCGTATTGCGTAAAACAGACCCTAGGTATCAATCTCAAAGAGAATTTTGCGAAAAGCATTTACCCGACGATTTATTGTTTAAATTTGTTGATGTACTTTATAAAGTAGTACCAGATATTTTGGTTGAGCAAGGCAAAGCAAAAAACCCTTGGCCAAATGTTGATGCACAATCGGGGGTAATCCAATGGTTCTATGGGCTTAGAGATTACGATTTTTATACCGTACTCTTTGGCGTAGGACGTGCCATTGGCGTATTAGCAAATATCACTTGGGACAGAGCATTAGGCTATGCCATTGAGCGACCAAAATCATTAACCACAGAAATGTTGGAGAAAGTTGCAGGCATTAAATAATACCGATTTTTAGAGTTACAAAAAAAGAGTTTTCTTAATTGGAAACTCTTTTTTATTGTTTTAAGACCATTTAACCCCAAGCTACTAGAATTATGAAAACACTCGACACCGAATTTGTATTTTCAGCATCACGAAGCAGTGGAGCTGGGGGGCAGCATGTAAATAAAGTAAGCACCAAAGCAGAGTTACGCTTCGATGTAAAAAAATCGACCTTGCTTACCGATGATGAAAAACTAAAAATATTAGACCGAATTGCGAATAAACTTACCCTTGATGGCGTTCTAATTATCACCTCCCAAGCCACAAGGAGCTTGCTGCAGAATAAGCAAATTTGCATAAAGAAATTTTATGCAATAGTTGAGCTTGCACTAATAGACCCTAAAATTAGAAAAAAAGTAAAGCCCTCAAAAGCTTGGCACGCCGAACGCCTTGACGACAAAAAACGGAACGCTACAAAAAAACAAAATCGTAAAAAAGATTTTTTAGACTAAATTAAAAAAATGCAAATAAGATAGGACTAGACCCATCAAAAACTAAATGAAAGCACCACTAGCAGAAAAAATATCTTGTAAATTAACACAGCATAACGACACTCGAGTTGATAATTATTACTGGTTACGAGAGCGAAACAACCCCAAAGTAACCGCTTACTTAAATGCTGAAAATAAATACCTTAAAGCAAAACTGGCACACACAAATGCCTTGCAAAAAACACTCTTTAAAGAAATTGTAAACCGCATTCAGCCAGAAGACGCATCAGTACCTTACCTTGATAATGGATTTTATTATTACGAACGCTACGAAAAAGGTAGTGAACACCCATTAATCTGCCGAAAGGCAGATAGGGCTAACGCCAAAGAAGAGCTATTAATTGACTCCAATAAACTAGCCAAAGGGCAAAGCTATTTCGATTTAGGAGATTATGCGGTAAGCTCTGATAATAAGATTATTGCATATTCTACTGACTGTCTTGGTCGCCGATTTTACACCATCTATTTTAAAACAATAGCCACAGGAAAAATCCAAACCACAATACTACCAAATACCGAAGGCTCAATCGTTTGGGCAAAAGGAAGTAAGCTATTCTTTTTTGTAAAAAAAGACTTGGAAACCTTGCGAGATTACCAAGTGTTTAGGCAAAATTTGGACACCCCCAACGAACAAGCACAGCTTGTTTTTGAAGAAAAAAATCAGGCATTTAATGTCGAAATTGACCAAACCAAATCGGAAAAATACATTCTAATAAACTCTATGAGCACCACCTCTACCGAAGTTTTATATTTAGACAGCAGTAACCCGATCGGGAAATTTAAAGTGTTTCAAAAGCGAGCGAAAAATTTAGAGTATATAATAGAGCACCATACCGACTCTTTTTATATCCTCTCTAACCTGAACAGAAAAAATTTTGACATCTTAAAAACCCCAATATCAAATACCGAAAAAGAACATTGGAAAAGCTGCTTTGAACAAAAAAAAAGCACTTTTGTTGAAGAATTTGATGTGTTTGAAAAACACATTGTAATAACCGAGCGAAAGGACGCACTAATTAAGATGCGAATTATTGACCTAACCAATGGAGAAGCACATTATTTAGACTTTGGAGAGCCAGCTTATGAAGCATGGATTTCGGATAACTCTGAATTTAATTCGCAAAAGCTCCGCTTCGGCTACAGCTCCATGACCACCCCAACTTCCTATTTCGATTATGATATGGAAAGCAAAAAAAAAGCACTACTTAAACAACAAAAAGTAGAGGGCAATTTTGATACAAAAAACTACACCACAGAACGCCTTTATGCTATTGCTAGTGATGGCGTAAAAATACCAATTTCTATAGTTTATAAAACAGGAGTAGAGTTAAGTAATGACAAACCATTGCTGTTATATGCCTATGGCTCTTATGGTTACAGCTCCGATGTGTATTTTAGTGCAGCACGGTTAAGCTTGCTAAACCGAGGGTTTATCTACGCCATTGCACACGTCCGTGGTGGGCAAGAAAAAGGGCGAGTTTGGTACGAAGATGGCAAACTATTAAACAAAAAACACACATTTACAGATTTTATTACTTGTACAAAATTCCTGCAAGACAAAGGCTACTCAAAGCCTGAAAAAACATTTGCCGAAGGCGGCAGTGCCGGCGGATTATTAATGGGAGTAGTGGCCAATATGTCGCCCAAACTTTATGCAGGGATTATTGCAGAAGTCCCTTTTGTAGATGTGCTTACCACCATGCTAGACGATACTATACCCCTTACCACAGGAGAATACGAAGAGTGGGGCAACCCCAATAATATAGAGTTTTATAAGTACATAAAATCCTATTCGCCTTACGACTGTATTGCTCGGCAGGAATACCCTGCAATGCTTATAACAACAGGACTGCACGATTCGCAAGTGCAATATTGGGAACCCGCAAAATGGGTGGCAAAATTAAGAATTTACAACACGAGCAGCAATAATATATTTCTTTATACCAACATGAAAACTGGGCACAGTGGAGCTTCTGGTCGCTTTGAAGTGTATAAAGAAGTGGCTTTATCCTACGCCTTTATGTTGGATATCTTAAACGCCCTTAGGCGGATAAATAGTTAGGAAACTAAAAAAGCAAAATAATAAAATTAATCCTTAAAAAGACTCATTTTTAGTCGCTATTACAAAACTAAATTTAGTATTAACTCTATTTTTATTGAAAAAACCAAGTATAATTACTATCTTTGTGTATTGAAAAAACATCAATAAACATAAAATAGAATGGAAAAAAAGAAAATACTATACATCTCACAAGAAATAATGCCCTATCTTCCCGAAACAGAAATGTCTCATATTGGGCGTTACCTCCCACAAGGCATACAAGAAAAAGGCAGAGAAATCCGAGCATTTATGCCCCGATTTGGTAGCATTAACGAAAGGCGTAACCAACTTCACGAAGTGATACGCCTCTCCGGAATGAACCTTATTATAGATGATATAGACCATTCGCTAATAATAAAAGTCGCCTCTATACAAACGGCAAGAATGCAGGTTTACTTTATTGATAATGACGACTACTTCCAACGTAAATTTACACTAGCTGATGCCGATGGCAAGTACTTTGATGATAACGACGAACGGATGATTTTCTTTAGTAGAGGCGTATTGGAAACCGTAAAAAAATTACGCTGGTCGCCAGATATTATACACTGTCATGGCTGGATGTCTGCATTAGTCCCACTTTACCTCAAAAAAGCATACATAGACGACCCTCTTTTTTCAGAAGCAAAAGTAGTATATTCTGCTTACAACGACCCATTCGATAATACTTTTGCCGATACGTTTAAAGAAAAATTGAAAATAGAAAAAATATCAGACCAAGATATTTCTTCCCTAGAGAAAAATGACTACTTCCACCTGCAAAAGATGGCAATAGAATATGCCGATGCTATAATTATGGGCAACGAAAAAATAGATAAAAAAGTGGAAGCCTTAATTAAAACTAGCGATAAGCCCGTTTTAGAATACCAACAAAAAGAAGAATATGTTCAGGCTTATTCTAGTTTCTACGATACACTTTTAGAAGACTAAACAGATTTTAACTTAGGTTTGCGAACCAAAGTTCGCAAACATTTTATTTATTTGGATACTTATTAAACATTTCATACGTTTAAAATCCAAGGCAAAGGCAAATAAAACCCTTTAAAAGCTATCTAATAATACTAAGTACTTATTTTACAGTAAGATATATTTAGGGCAAACTAATTAGCATGACAAAAAAACAAATTATATTATCATCATTAGCAATGGTGGTATTTTTTTTTACACTACTTTCCTGTAACGAAAAAGGAAAATTTGGTTACGATGTATTACCAGAAAACGATAAATTCCAAAACCTAATTACTGATACTGTAACGATTGACCTCTATACCCTAAGTCATGATACAGCATTAATTAGCCAAGCCCCCAGCTTACTGATAGGCTCGTACAACGACCCTGTTTTGGGGCAACATTCAGCAAGTTGCCTTTCACAATTTCGCTTGCCATTTTCATTAGCTGCCAATAGCGAGAATGTGGTAGATTCGGCAGTACTTATTTTAAGCTACTCCGAAAACACACCTTTCTATGGAGATAAAACCAAATCCCAGCTTATTAATTTTTATATTGCAGGTAATAATGCACTAGGTGATACCGTTTTTTCTTGGGAGGATAACCTTTATAAAGGCGATACAAAAATAGGCAGTACTAACCTTACCTACCCCGATACGAATTTTGTAAACATTAGGCTAGACGATGATTTTGCAAAATCATTCTTCGACTTAAATCCAACAGGTTTCTTTACAAACACCAACTTTCTTGATTTCTTGCCTGGGATTTATATGACACCCGATAACCCCTCGGAGCAAGCCTGCATACACTCCTTTAACGCAGAAAAGGACACGCTTAAATTATACTATCACCCAACAAGTAACCCAGACACCTTTTTCTATTACAGCTTTACTTCCGACAAAAAAGCCGAAATCCTATTAGGACACCTTAATTTTTTCGAACATAATTACAGCTCACTTCCGTTTTACAATATGATAAATCAGGAAGAAATTGCAAG
Organism: uncultured Chlorobiota bacterium; assembly: GCA_947311265.1. Lineage (GTDB taxonomy): Bacteria > Bacteroidota > Bacteroidia > Bacteroidales > JAADGE01 > CAMZKQ01. Next base: position 9,219 of record CAMZKQ010000108.1, read on the forward strand.
TAAAGAAGCCTACCTACAAGCCATGACAGGCTTGCGAGTAAAATTAAAATTTCCATACATAAAAGAGTGGGCAAAATTAAAAGATAGTATCGCTATTTTAAGAGCCGAAATCGTATTGCCAGGAATAGAAAAAAATGGAGCAGGTCTGGAGGAATTTAGCATGCCACCAACGGTCTTCTTTAACGGCCTAACTGCCGACGGGCAGTTGCTCTCGCCAGGATTCGTTCAGCGTAAAACCTCGGACAACGAATACCGATTCGATATTGCCGACTACCTATCTGGCATTATTGAAGGTACTGCCGAAAATAATGGCTTCATGCTTTCTGTATTCGGAAGTGGAAGTACTAGCGAAAGAGCCATTTTTTCTACCGAAGATATATCAAGTAGAGCAAGGCTTGTAGTTACCTACACAAAGTTGCCTAAATAAAAATTAAAAATCAAAACGTATGTGCGGAATTGTTGCTTATATAGGAAAAAAAGAAGTCTGCCCGATTATTATAAGCGGACTAAAAAGATTAGAATACAGAGGGTACGACTCTAGTGGCATTGCACTTGCAGGCAATAATACCAAAGCAAAAGTATATAAAAAGAAAGGCAAAGTAAGTGCATTAGAAAACATAATTGAAAATAAAGACACTAGCGGAACAATAGGAATTGGGCACACACGATGGGCAACACATGGCATACCCAATGACATAAATGCACACCCGCACACCTCCATGAATGGGAAATTTATAGTTATCCATAATGGAATTATTGAAAATTATGCCCGACTAAAAAGAAAGTTAATAGACCGAGGCTACAAATTTGAAAGTGATACAGACACTGAAGTTCTGACCAACCTGATAGAATACATTTACCTAAAAGGTAAAGTAAGTGCCGAAATGGCAGTACGTTTAGCCCTCTCAAAAGTAGTAGGAGCATACGGTATTGTTGTAATTTGTACAGACGAAACCGACAAGCTAATTGCCGCAAGAAAAGGCAGCCCACTTGTAATAGGAATAGGCAAAGACGAACATTTTATAGCCTCCGATGCCACACCAATAATTGAACATACCAACAGTGTAATTTATCTAAACAATGATAATATTGCAATAATAAAAAGGTCAGAACTTACACTTAAAACGATTGGCAACGAGGAACTTACACCACGCATAGAGCAACTAACCCTTGAAATTGATAAAATTGAAAAAATGGTTATGACCATTTTATGCTCAAAGAAATATTTGAGCAACCCCGCTCTATTTTAGACACCTTTCGTGGGCGAATTGCTACCGATTTATCAGCCATTCATCTTGGCGGATTATTTGATATTATGCCAAAACTAATTGCCGCCAAACGCATAATAATGATTGGTTGCGGAACATCTTGGCACGCAGGCTTAGTGGGCGAGTACCTCTTTGAGGAATTAGCAAGAATACCTGTTGAGGTAGAGTACGCATCAGAATTTAGATACCGAAACCCTGTGATTTATAAAGATGACGTAATTTTGGCGATAAGCCAAAGCGGAGAAACCGCCGATACTCTTGCAGCCATAGAATTAGCAAAAGAAGCAGGGGCAACAGTACTTGGTATTTGTAATGTAGTAGGATCTAGCATACCACGAGAAACCCATGCTGGGGTATATACCCATGCAGGCCCCGAAATAGGTGTGGCATCAACCAAAGCATTTACCGCACAGGTTACAGTGCTTACCATGATGGCACTTGTTTTAGGTAAAGAACGGGGCAAATTGCCAGAAGAAGCCTATAAAAAAATAATTGGAGAGCTATCATCAGTACCCAATAAAATAAAAGAAATATTAACCCAAGATGACCTTATAAAAAAAGTAGCGGCACTTTACAAAGACGCATCTAACTGCCTTTACTTAGGGCGTGGGTTTCAGTTTCCAGTTGCACTTGAAGGGGCATTAAAACTCAAAGAAATTTCGTACATTCATGCAGAAGGCTACCCAGCAGCTGAAATGAAACATGGCCCTATTGCCCTAATTGATGAAAAAATGCCCGTCTTTTTTATCGCCACCAAAGATAAATCTTACGAGAAAATTGTAAGCAATATCCAAGAAGTAAAAGCAAGAAAAGGCATTGTAATAGCTATTGTAACAAAAGGCGACACTGTGATTAAAAATATTGCCGACCATGTTATTGAAGTGCCTGATGCTAACGAGGCAATCGCACCATTACTTACAGTAGTACCACTTCAGTTACTTTCGTACCACATTGCAGTAATGAGAGAGTGCAATGTCGATCAGCCACGAAATTTAGCCAAATCGGTAACTGTTGAGTAAATTTAATAATTACTAGTTACTTGTAAATGAGGCATACTATACTTATTCTATTGGCAATTATTATTGCTAATTCATCGCTACTTGCACAAGACTCACTCGCAATAACAACCCTTTGCACAGCAGCACTAAAGCAACCAGAAAAAAGAGATTCGCTCCTTGAAAAAGCAAAGCATATTGCATTTTCAGAACCTCAAAAAAAACGAAATAAAGACATTTTCTATTACAACTTTTCTAAGCTACTTTTCCGTACAGGAAAACTGGACAGTGCTTACATTATTGCCCAGCAAGGGATTAGATTGTATAAAACAGATACTTTAAATTACAAACTTGCCAAATTTTATAATATAATTGGCTCTTTTTTTATGATGAAAAAAGAGTACACCAAAACAATTCCCCAATTTCGTAAAGCCATATTTATATTCGAACACCACAAGGACTTCTACCAAGTGGCCTTGATAAAAAATAATATTGCTAACTTATTTTTTAGCCTTACCGACTACAAATCGGCTTATAAATATAGCCGTGAATCTTACAACACATTAAAAGCAGAGAACGACACCATCTATTTCCCTGCAATATGTTCAATCTATGCAGTATCGGCAATAAAATTAAACGAACTCAAAAGAGGAAAAAAACTTGCAGATAAAGGTATAGCATTATCCCAACGGTACAAAAATGTAATAGGTATCCTCCTTGGTAATTTTGCTTTAGGGGAGTATTATTTGAAAAAAAAGGACTACCAGCAAGCGATAAAATATGTTTCTTTATCGCTAGAACTAAGCCAAAAATATAGGCAAGCACATTACATTATGCTCAATAAAGTGGCTTTGCAAAATGCAAATTTTGCTATAAAAGAATATGAAAAATCAATACAACTTGGGGAACAGGCATTAATAGAAAGCAAAAAACTGGGTAATGAAAATGTAACTTATACGATAAGAAAACATTTAGGCTATGCCTATTTTGAAACAAAGCAATTGGAGCTAGCCTACAAAAATATAAACAAAGCACACCAAATTTACTACGAAACAAGCAATGCCGAGAATAAAAAAATAATCAATAATATCCTGATAAAATACGATACCGAAAAAACAAAAAAACAGCTTGCCGAAAAAAAATTAGAAATTGCAAAAAATAAAATAAAACTAAACAAACGGAAAATTTGGATTATGATTCTTGTTTTTACACTCTCCCTAATGTTACTACTTTACTGGATATATAATAAGGTGCAAAAACAACGATTTGTACAGCTGGAAAACGAGCAGAAAAATAAAATATTAATAGCCTCTTTAAAAGGAGAAGAAAAAGAAAGAAAGCGTATTTCCAACGAGTTGCACGATGGCGTAGCCTCTTCCCTTACAGGAATAAAAATGCAATTGGAACATTACAGCAAAGGGAACTCCAAAATAAGTATCGAAAATTTAGTAGGGAAATTAGAAAACCTACACGAGCAAATGCGCAAAATATCACACAATTTAATGCCCATTGCTTTTACAAAAAGCAATTTTAGCGACACCATGGCTTCATTTTGCAACGAAAATTCTACAGATAAATTCACTATCCAATTCTCTTCAAACACCGAAAACAAACTCAATTTAGAGCCCAATATTGCCCTAGTTCTATACCGCACCACCCAAGAACTAATACATAATGCTCAAAAACACGCCCAGTCAAAAATACTTTTTGTACAATGCCTTATACTAAATAATACGCTCACAATTTCTGTCGAAGACGAAGGCATTGGGTTTGATACCAAAAAGAAAACCACTACACAAGGACTTGCCAGTATTGCCAAAAGGCTAGAAAGTATTGGGGCAGAATTTTTAGTAGAAAGCCAAAAAGATAAAGGAGCATTAGCCGTTATTAGCCTTGCTATCTAGATGGGATTTGTTTTTACCCGAGAAAGAGATAAAAAGCACTTTATATATGTTTCGTAACAGGTTCGTGTTGTAATGTGCTTACTGTTAATGTGTTATGTGTTTTTGTGCAGTTTTTTTTACGATAAATAATTCTTTTTATTACAAATTTAATTTATATTTGTGCGAAATAAAACCCCTTGTAATTAAAGGCAAATAAGACATGAATATTTTTTACCTACTCATCGGCGTAAGCCTTATGGCAGCACTACTCTTTTTAGCCGCCTTTATTTGGGCAGTAAAATCAGGACAGTTCGAGGACGGCTACACCCCATCAGTTCGTATTCTATTCGATGATGACGATATACCCGAGCAGGAAGAACATCTAAAAACAGAAAAATAATAGTTAGTAATAAAAGTATAAATTCAAATATTAAAACGTTATGGAATTAGAAAAGTTTTACTACGACAATAAAATTGTCAAGCAATTTGCAATAGCTACAATAGTTTGGGGCATTGTGGGGCTAATTGTTGGGCTTCTAATAGCCTTGCAACTCGCTTGGCCAATGTTCAATTTTAATTTTGAATATTTAACCTATGGGCGTATGCGCCCCTTGCATACCAACGCAATTATCTTTGCTTTTGTAGGAAATTCAATATTTACAGGCGTTTACCACTCCGCACAGCGAGTACTAAAAGCACGTATGTTTAGCGATGTTTTAAGCAAAGTCAATTTTTGGGGTTGGCAACTCATTATTTTACTTGCCGCACTAAGTTTCCTTTTCGGGATAACCACAGGTAAAGAATACGCCCAGCTCGAGTGGCCAGTAGATATACTAATCACACTTGTATGGGTGGCCTTCGGGGCAAATCTTATCGGAACAATAATAAAACGTAGAGAAAAACATATTTACGCCGCAATATGGTGGTACTTAGCCTCTTTTATAGGCGTTGCGATTTTGCACCTAGTGAACTCCGTAGAGCTACCAGTTACATTGCTAAAAAGTTACCCCGTGTATGCCGGAGCTCGAGATGCAGTAGTAGAATGGTGGTACGGGCATAACGCTGTAGCTTTTTTCCTTACCACCCCAATTTTGGGGCTGATGTATTACTACCTCCCAAAAGCCTCAAAACGACCCATTTATTCGTATAAACTTTCGATTATCCACTTCTGGGCTTTGATATTTATTTACATGTGGTCCGGCCCACACCATTTGTTATACCAAGCATTGCCAGATTGGGCACAAGCACTAGGAGTAACCTTTTCGGTAATGCTAATTGCCCCCTCTTGGGGCGGTATGATAAACGGGCTACTTACCCTGCGTGGAGCATGGGACAAAGTACGAGATAGTGCAGCCCTTAAATTCATGGTAGTAGCAGTAACCGCCTACGGAATGGCCACCTTTGAAGGCCCAATGATGTCCCTAAAAAGCGTCAACCAAATTAGCCACTTTACAGACTGGACAGTAGCACACACACACATCGCAGGCATGGGCTGGAACGGTGGTATGGCATTTGGTATGCTATACTGGCTAATCCCAAAACTCTTTAAAACAAAATTATACTCCGAAAAATTAGCAAATACACACTTCTGGATAGCCACAATAGGCATGCTACTCTACGCAATTCCACTATATTGGGCAGCAATTGCACAATGGCTAATGTGGAGAGAATATACACCAGAAGGTTTCTTAGCTTACCCTAATTTTGTTGAAACGGTAACAAAAATAGTTCCGCTTTACATGGTACGTGCATTAGGTGGAGCTATGTTCTTAGTAGGCTTCGTTATAATGGCATTCAACCTATTTAAAACAATGGCTATTGGAAAACTCAATTTCGTAAACCAAGAAGCCGCAGAAGCTATGCCACTTAACATTAAAGAAGGGCATAAAGAAAGCAAACACAGAGTATTAGAAAGAAAACCAGTTAAATTTATCCTTTTTGCATTTGTTGCACTTGCCATTGGTGGAGCAGTAGAGATAATCCCCATGGTATTTGTAGAATCTAACGTCCCTAAAATAGCAACAGTAACACCTTATACCCCACTAGAATTAGAAGGGCGAGATGTTTATATAAAAGATGGCTGCTATACTTGCCACTCTCAAATGGTACGCCCATTCCGCTGGGAAACAGACCGGTATGGAGAGTTCTCTAAAATTGGTGAATTTGTTTACGATCACCCATTCCAGTGGGGCTCTAGAAGAACAGGACCAGATTTAGCCAGAGCAGGAGTAAAAGGAGGGAAAATGTACAAAAATGCAGCTTGGCACTATAACCATTTTATGGATGCAGAAAAAATGACCCCAGGTACAATAATGCCAAACTACCCTTGGTTTGCAACAACAGAGATAGATTTAGAAATTACCCCTAAAAAAATAAGAGCCATGCAAACCCTTGGCGTACCCTACCCAGAAGGCTACGACCTGAAAGCCGTGGCAGATTTAAAAGCACAAGGGCAAAAAATTGCCGATGGCTTAGCAGCTAAAAAAATCACAGTAAGCCCGACCTCCCAATTTGTTGCAATAGTGGCCTATCTGCATAAACTAGGGCGAGATATTACCCCAGTACTGGCAGAGGCAAAAAAGAAAGTACCTAAAAAGAACATTATCAACGACTTTGGAGCTCTTGAATCCGCCGAAGATCTCGCCGCAGGAAAAGCAATTTATGATAAATCTTGTACCTCTTGCCATGGAGCAGACGGCTCCGGTGGAGTAGGGGAAAACCTTATTGATGCCGATTGGATACACGGCAATTCGCCTGCAAATATATACACCATAATCCATGAAGGCGAAGGTTCAATGCCTGCCTACGGCACACAAATGAGCGAAACCGAAATGAAACAAGTCGTATCGTATATCTTAAAAGAATTAGGCAAATAATATCCCGTAAGGGCAACTCTAAGGCAACAAGAAGTTCAATTAACTTCTTGTTGCTATAAAGTTTAAAATCGTAATAATTAATAATAATGAAAATTGTAAGTAACATACTAGAAAATATTGAAGGCATACAATTGTTCTCAATTTTAGGATTATTAATATTTGTATCCTTTTTTGTAGGCGTACTTATTCGCACCTACAAAATGCCAAAAGAAGAGGCAGACTATATACGAAACTCAATACTAGAGGAGGATGCAGAGGATTATAAAAAATAGATATACACTTAAAAACTTAAAGTCATGAGCAAAGATAAAAATACAGAAGATTTTGAATACAATGAAGAGTACGACCAGAACTTACTCGACCATGATTATGACGGCATAAAGGAACTCGATAATCCTGTGCCAGGCTGGAGTGCTGCAATATTTTACATCACTATTGCATTTTCGATTATTTATGCCATATATTATTTTGCAATGGACGGCAAAACTCAGTATCAAGAATACGATGATGCTTGTGCCGAACACGAACAAAAATACAAAGCCAAAAACGAATCCTCGGCAAAATTAATTTTGCTCGCCGATGAAGCATCGCTTGCCGAAGGACAAGTTATCTATACAAAGATGAATTGTGCAATATGCCATGGTGCTACCGGAGCAGGCACAGCAAATGGCCCCAATTTAACAGACGATGCTTGGTTAAATGGCTGTAGCTTCGACGAAGTTTTTAGTATAATTAAAAATGGAAAAGGAGGCATGACTGCTTTTAAAGGGCAGATGGGCGATGCAAAAATACAAAAAGTAGCGAGTTACATACTCCAAAAACTAAAAGGCACAACACCAGAAAATCCCAAAGAAGCAGAAGGCACACCTTGTAAATAAAACAACGGCTTCCCAAAAGACTATTGAGGCAAATTTACATGAATAATTTTTGTTAAGCGTGATTACTAAATCTCAAAATTGTATAACAGTTTACCAAATTATTGATTTGCAAAATGACTAAAACAGAAGAGCCCTCATTTAGAGACCGACCCAAAAATATCGACCCAAAAGGCTTCCGCAAATGGGTATATGCTAAAAAACCAAAAGGAAAATGGTACAACAGAAGGACTGCGGTAAGCATTCTCCTACTCATTTTTTTTATATTTGCCCCAATCATAAAGGTAAACGACAACCCCTTTATGTTGCTAGATATCGAAAATCGAAAATTTATTATTTTCGGTGTGATTTTTTGGGCACAGGATATTTTAATTCTAGCATTTCTAATGCTTTCATTCATCTTCTTTATTCTGCTTTTTACCGTTACCTTTGGCAGGATTTGGTGCGGTTGGCTATGCCCACAAACCATTTTCCTTGAAATGGTTTTTCGCAAAGTCGAGTTCTGGATAGAAGGCACAGTAGCACAGCGAAAAAAGCTAGACAAATCGCCTTGGACAAAAGAAAAAATCATAAAAAAAACCGCCAAGCACACCATTTTTATACTCCTCTCTATTTTAATGACAAATATGTTCCTTCAATGGTTCATCGGCCCGGAACGGCTTTGGGAAATAATAACAGGAAGCATAAGCGAACACTACAAAGGCTTAGCTATAATGTTGGGAATATCAGCATTTTTCTACTGGGTATATTCCTCCATAAGGGAGCAAATATGTACCATGTTTTGCCCCTACGGCAGAATGCAAGGCGTACTGCTCGACAAAAAATCAGTAATCGTAGCTTACGACTATAAAAGAGGCGAACCAAGAGGGGCAAAAACAGGAGGCGACTGCATCAGTTGCAACCGTTGCGTTTCGGTATGCCCTACGGGCATTGATATAAAAGATGGCACGCAACTAGAATGCGTAAACTGCACCGCCTGTATCGACGAATGCAATATTGTAATGACAAAAATAAATAAGCCCAAGGGGCTTATACGCTTTGCCTCGGTAGAGGGCATCGAAAACAAAAAAGCAAGCGTTTGGAGTGCACGTACCAAAGCCTATACTGCCGTACTTGTAGTATTGTTAGGTATTTTTGTTTATATGCTTGCCTCACGCCCTACCGTAGAGGCAACCATATTGCGAACACCTGGCAGTACTTTTATGGAAACTAAGGATAATAAAATATCCAATACATTTAATATCCGCTTAATAAATAAAACCCACAAAGAAGCTGTTTTGACACTAAAACTGCTTTCCCACAAAGGCAAAATACAAATTGCAGGAAGCGAAATTAGAGTAAAAGACCAAGGTAAATTTCAAACTATTTTTATCTTAACAATAGATAAAAAACAGATTACTAGCGATAAAATGGAAATTCAATTTGGGCTTTTTAATAAAGATAAATTGCTTGATAAAATTGAAGTAAACTTTGTATCACCTTAATTAAAATAAACCTTAAATAAAACCAATGAAACTCTCTTGGGGAACAGGCATATTTGCCTTCTTAATATTTTTTGTACTGCTAGGCATTACATTTGTAATCTTCTCTTTGCAATACGACGTTAATTTGGTGTATGAAGATTATTACCAAAAAGGAGCCAATTATACACAGACAATAAAAGAAAAACAACGCTCTGCAAAATATCAAAATACTATTTTCCTTACAGAAAAAGACAAGGAAATATTAATTAATTTTCCAGATGAAATAAACAGCTCTTCCATAAAAAAAGGAGAGGTACTCTTTTTTAGACCGTCCGATAGGTACAAAGATTTATCTTTTCAGTTAGCAATAGAAAATGGAGTAATGAAAGTGCTAAATAAAGACCTTATTTCAGGACGCTACCTAGTAAAAATAAATTGGGAAATGAATAAAAATTCTTTTTTAGTTGAAAAAGAATTTGAAGTGAAATAAACTAAAAGTTAGCAAATGGAAATCATTTTTACAGGTTTGCTACTTGGGCTAATGGGCAGTTTCCACTGCGTAGGCATGTGTGGCCCGATAGCACTAGCGTTGCCCCTTAGGGGTAATACTTTTTTTCAAAAAGCAATAGGGGGCATATTGTATAACCTTGGGCGAACCCTTACTTACGCCACAATGGGGGCAATCTTTGGGCTGTTAGGCCAAGGGCTAGAAATGCTCGGTTTCCAGCGTTGGGTCTCCATAGCCATGGGCAGCATAATGATTATTTCCGTACTTTTCCCCGCACTATTTTCCAATTTCGCTTTCGAGAAAGGTGTCTTTTCTTTTGTTGGGAATATAAAAAAAGACTGCAAAAACTGTTTGCAGTAAAGTCCTATGCAGGGCTTTTTAGTATTGGCTTGCTTAATGGGCTTTTGCCCTGTGGGCTAGTGTATATGGCAATTGCAGGAGCTTTGGGTACAGGAAATGTGCCTTATGCCACATTATTTATGGTGCTTTTTGGGCTAGGAACTTTGCCCATGATGCTTGCAATTTCCTTGGCAGGAAATATGTTGAGCTCTAAAATTAGAACAAAATTGACTAAAATTGTACCTTATGTTATTGTTTTTGTAGGGCTTATTTTTGTACTCAGGGGCTTAAGTTTAGGCATTCCATTTTTGAGCCCTCCAGAAGATAAAATAAAGCAAAAGTTTGAGCAAAAATTAGAACATACACAAACCAGAGGGAGTATCCTCTCTGGCGAAACGCCAGCTTGTTGCAAAACAGAGTGATTCTGTAGTACAGAAAAGAAAGTATTTTGCGGTTTAAATCGCAAATTATTATGGTGTTTTGCGGTTTAAATCGCAAATTATTATATATTTGTAAAAATACCTGCTATGATAAACCGTAAATTAAAGAAAATAATATTAGATAATTTATTTAAAAATAAAGCAATAATTCTATTTGGCCCCCGGCAAACAGGAAAAACGACATTGATACAAGAGGTTTGCAAATCGACTAAAAAATCAATGATTTGGCTAGATGGTGATGAGCCAGATATTCGAGAACAACTCTCAGGAGCAACTTCTACATTTTTGAAATCATTAATTGGGCAACACAAAATTGTAGTTATTGATGAGGCACAAAGAATTAAAAATATCGGGCTTACCATGAAACTGATTACGGATAAAATCCCAGAAACACAGCTTATAGTATCAGGTTCGTCTGCCTTTGGGTTGGCAAATAAAATAAATGAGCCACTAACTGGGCGGAAATTTGAATACTTATTGTTACCTATTTCATTTCAAGAAAAACGAGATGATACTAGCTTGCTTGAAGAGAAAAGGCTACTGAATCATCGGCTTATATATGGCTACTACCCCGATGTCTTAAATGCTTCTGGAAATAGAAAGGAGATACTCAAGTCATTGTCCGATAGTTATTTATATAAGGATATTTTAACTTGGGAGAATATAAAAAAACCAGATAAACTAGAACGTTTAGTACAACTTATTGCTTTTCAGTTAGGCAGCCAAGTTTCGTATAACGAACTTAGCCGCTCATCTGGGCTCGATAATGAGACCGTTGAAAGGTACATTTACTTACTCGAAAAAGCATTTATTATTTTCCGTTTAAACTCTTTTAGCCGCAACCTTCGTACGGAACTTAAAAAAAGCAAGAAAATTTATTTCTATGATAATGGGATTAGAAATGCGGTAATAAATAATTTTAATGCCGTGGAACAAAGAAGTGATGTTGGGGCTTTGTGGGAAAATTTCTTAATCTCGGAAAGAATAAAATACAATAATTATAATGCCGTTTATGCCAATCGTTTTTTTTGGAGAACCCAAGCACAGCAAGAAATTGACTATATAGAAGAGCGGGAAGGGCAACTATTTGCTTACGAATTTAAGTGGAACACAAGCAAGGCTGGAAAAAAGGCTATATCAAAAACCTTTACAACTGCTTACCCTGAAAGCAAAACAGAAGTAATTACCCCTTTAAACTTTACAAATTTTGTATGTTGAGTAAATTTAATACCATAGATTTTGCGATTCAAATCGCAAATTATTGCAATATTTAGCGGTTTGAATCGCAAAAATAACTATATTAAAAAGAAAATGAAGGCAAGTGATACTAATTCTAACTGCGTACATTGTGGTTCGGATAATGGAAAAAATCCCATTTTATGGAATAATCTTGCCTTTTGTTGCAACGGCTGCAAAACCGTATATGAAATACTGAACGAAAATAAGCTCTACAAATACTACGAAATTGAAGACCAACCAGGGATAAAAAGCACGACCCCTTCCACAAAAAATAAATACGCCTACCTTGATAAAGACGAAATACTATCTCAAATTTATGACTTTAATGAAGGGGGAGTTGCAAAAGTTGTTCTTAAAATCCCAGTAATCCACTGCTCCTCTTGCATTTGGTTGCTCGAAAATTTGAATACGCTTAATAAAGGCGTACTAAGCTCAGCAGTTCATTTTGCAAAAAAAGAAGTTACCATTATTTTTAGCACCGAAAAAACGAGTTTGCGTTTAATTGTAGAACTGTTAAGCTCACTTCACTACGCACCAGAAATAAACCTTAACCATTCCGATAGGAAAGAAAAATCAAAAGCCCATAAAAAAAGCTTGTATAAACTAGGACTGGCAGGTTTCGTTTTTGCCAATGTGATGTTATATAGTTTGCCAGAGTACTTTAATGGCGAACCACTAGAAGGCAACCTTAGCCTTTTCCTTAGCCTAATTAGCTACATTTTAGTAATCCCAGTAGTATTATACAGTGCCAACGATTACTTTATATCAGCATATAAAAACCTAATTAATAGGCTGGTAAGTATAGATTTGCCAATAGCAATAGGTATATCCATGCTTTTTTTAGTTACCTCTTACGAGCTAATTTGGCAAACAGGACAGGGCTATGCAGATAGCCTTGCAGGGCTAATATTTTTCCTGTTATTAGGAAAGTGGTATCAAAGTAAAACCTACGAAGCCCTCTCTTTCGAGCGCGATTACAGATCCTACTTCCCGGTAGCAGTAACTCGAATTATAGGCAACAAGGAAGAGAGTATATTACTTAGCGAAGTAAAAAAAGAGGACGAATTAATAATCCGTAGCAAAGAGCTTATCCCCGCAGATGCAGAGCTAGTTGACGGGCAAGGAGTAATCGACTACAGCTTTGTAACCGGAGAGTCGGTACCAGTTACTAAAAAAGTGGGCGACCCCATTTATGCAGGAGGGCGGCAAATGGCAGGCATTATTCGGGTACGAATAAAAAAAGAAGTGGAGCAAAGTAGGCTTACCCAACTTTGGAACGAAAGCGAAACCGCAGAAAGTAGCCAGCAGAATTTCAAAAACAGAACCGATAAAATTAGCAAATATTTTACAGTTACAATAATAGCCTTAGCAATATTGGGCTTTGTGGCTTGGGCAATACTTGGCGAATTAAATACCGCATTTTATGTATTTACTTCGGTGCTTATTGTAGCCTGCCCTTGTGCCTTGGCACTTTCTGTGCCATTTGCCTTCGGCAATACTATGCGTATTTTTGGTAAGAAGGGCATGTATATAAAAAATACCGAAGTGATAGAAAAACTAA
>CAMZKQ010000109.1 GCA_947311265.1 uncultured Chlorobiota bacterium
AAAGGGGAAAGCAGTATGCCCGGAATACCCCGCAGCGAGCGAGGGTGAATACCCCAGTTGGTCAGCCCAAGAAAGGGGAGGATTAAATCTATAAAATAAACAATCCAGATACTGGCAAGTATAGCACCTGCAATTTTTATGTTGTTTTTCATGCTAGTGTAGGATAAGTTGGGATTTCAAAAATAATAAAAATTGAGAATAAAAACTAATTTTGAACTTAAAATAAAAAAAGTGACCTAGTTGCTACTAAGTCACTTTTGATAAGTTTGTTTAAAACTTAGAGCGTCCCTCGGCGTTCTTGGTCCCTTTCTATGGATACAAAAAGGGCTTTGAAGTTGCCTTTGCCAAAAGATTCTGCACCTTCTCTTTGTATTATTTCGTAGAAAAATGTGGGGCGGTCTTCAATGGGTTTCGTAAAAATCTGCAATAAGTAGCCTTTGTCATCTCTGTCCACAAGGATAGAGAGGGCTTTAATTTCTTCGATTTTATCTTTTACCTCTGGTATTCTTTCGGTTAAATCTTCGTAGTAAGTATCTGGAATATCCAGAAATTCAACCCCTTTGGCACGCATTTTTCGTACTGACATTAGAATATCATCAGTGGCCAAGGCGACGTGTTGGCAGCCTGCCCCTTTGTAAAAGTTGATGTATTCTTCAATCTGAGATTTCTTTTTGCCTTTTGCAGGTTCGTTAATTGGGTAGCGAACCAAGCCTGTTGAGCTTGCCATTACTACACTTTTTAATGCTGTATATTCGGTAGAAATATCATTTTCATCAAAAGTTATAAGTGGCTCAAAGCCCATTGTTTTGTTGTAAAAATCTGCCCATTTTTGCATGTCCCCCCAATCGGTATTGCCTACCATGTGGTCGATATATTTTAAGCCCATTTCTTCGGTTTTCATTTCGGTTTCCCATTTTTCAAATCCCGGTAGGAGGTCGCCTTTGTAGTTTGTGCGGTCTATAAATAGATGTACTGTATCGCCATAAGTGTGTATGCTTGATATTTTTACTTCGCCAAATTCATCTTTTCTTACTTCCGTAGGAAGATATTCTTTTGCCCCGTTGGCAGTAGTTACGGCATGGCATTTGTCGGCATCGTCGGTTTTTAGGGCGATGTATTTTACGCCATTGCCGTGCTTAGCAACATGTGCTGCAATTTCCGAACTGGCATCAAGCGAACCTGTAAAAATGAGGGTTATTTTGTTTTGCCTTAGCATATAGGATACCCTATCTCGTTGCCCAGTTTCCATGCCGCTATAGCCCACTGGCTGAAAGCCAAAGGCTACTTGGTGGTAAAAGGCTGATGTTTTGGCATCGCCTACATAAAATTCTACGAAATCTGTACCTTGTAAAGGGATTAAATCTTTTGCCATTTTTTTATTTTTATTTGATTTGTTTTTAATTGTTTCTTCGATTGCTCTGCCCTCTTAATTCTGCCTGAAATAGGGCTTCAAAAAAAGTTTATTTCAGGGCTTGTGGAGGTTTCATGATTAAATTTGCCAGCTTTTCCAATAGTCTTCATCTTCAATATCTACGGCATCTTGCGTAAGCAATAGGGGCTTGAAGGTATCCACCATTACGGCTAATTCTTGGGTTTCTTTTTTCCCGATACTCCGCTCGATTGCTCCGGGGTGTGGCCCGTGAGTTACGCCCACAGGGTGGAGCGTAATTTGTCCTTTTTGGATATTATTTCGGCTCATAAAATCGCCATCTACATAGTATAAAACCTCGTCGGTATCTACATTATGATGATTGTATGGGGCAGGTATTGATTGGGGGTGATAATCGTATAGTCTTGGCACGAAGGCACAAATTACCATTGCTGGGGTTTCAAAAGTTTGGTGTATGGGTGGTGGCATGTGCAGCCGTCCTGTAATGGGCTGAAAATCGTGAATGGAAATGGCGTAAGGGTACATTTGCCCGTCCCAGCCTACCACATCGAAAGGGTGGGTGGCATAGGTGTAGGGGTAGATTTTTCCGCCTCGTTTTACCATAACTACAAAGTCGCCTTTTTGGTCGTGGGTTTCTAAATTTTGTGGCGTTTTTATGTCCCTATCGTAAAAGGGGGCGGTTTCTAACAGCTGCCCGTCTTCGTTTTTATACCTTTTCGGCAAACGAATTTGCATAAACGATTCAACAATAAAAAGACGATTCTCAGTAGATTTGAAATCAAGCACATAGGTTGTTCCTTTTGGGATTATTAGATGGTCACCATAGCAAAAGTCAATATTTCCGTACATGGTACGGAGTGTGCCTTCGCCTTGGTGGATAAAAATTACTTCGTCGGCATCGCCGTTTTTGAAAAAATAATCGGTGGTGGTTTGCGTGGGGGCTGCTAATGTTATTTTAACATCAGCATTAAAAAGCATTACTTTTCGGCTTTTAATATAGTCGGTTTCGGGTTTTACTTTAAAGCCTTTTAGGCTTCGCATTTGCATATTCATATCCGAAACGGCAACTGGGGCAACGTCAATTGGTTCGCCAATGTGTTTTACGTTGGTGGGGGTGTTGCAATGGTAGGTGAGCGAATACACGCCTCCGAAGCCAATGGTGGAAAGTAGTTGCTCGTAGTAGATACCGCCGTCTGGCTTATCGAAAACGATGTGCCGCTGCTTGGGCAATTTTCCTCTAGAAATATAATAAGGCATAATTTACAAAAGTTTTAAATTGTGAAAATTAATTGGATTAGTTTAGCAATAGTTTTAGGCATTATAAAAAAATGTAATATTTTTTTTGCAAAAAGTTACGTGGTGTAACTTTTTTTATAGCCTAATTTAAGTTGTTACAAGATAGGAAAATATGCTGGATTATTAAAATTTCATTGCCTGTTTTTTTTATTTGGAAGGCTAAAGTTTTAAATAAGTAGAAGGTGTAATCAAATTCCGAATTTAATTTCGAGTAATGGGCGGTTGTGTAGAGTTGTATATCGAAAATCAAAGAAAATAAAGAGGATAAGGCTGTGTAGTTGCGAGTTGTAAAAAAAAACAGTTTTTAGTTGCTTGATTTTTAGTAATATAGTTTGTTTTATACTAGCTTAGTGTAAAAAATACGCAGAAATATTTGCAGGTTAATTTTTAATGTCCTATCTTTGTGTTGATAATACACTAAGTTAATTTATTCATCTAATACTTTTTATCATGAAAACTACAATAGATAATTATGACAACATCGACTTTAATCTAGATTTTGCCAATTTTAATCCCGACGAAATTGAAACAGACGAAACCATCAACGCTGTTTTTATTATTGATGTATCGACTTCGGTAGATATTTATGTGCAGGATTTGAATACCGCATTCAACGAGTTTACCGAAACCATGCAAAAATCGCACATTGCCGAGCGGCTGTTTGTCTCAATTATTGAATTTAATCATCAAGTGCATACTATTAGCGGATTTCAGCCCATTTCGGCAATCCCGGCAATGGATTTTTCTAAGAAAATAGGGGGGGCAACTGCCCTCTACGATGCGGCTGATTTTGGCATTAAAAATGCCATTGATTATCGGCAGAACCTCGAAAATTCGGGCATTGATTGTAAAACCCTAGTATTTATCATTACCGATGGGGAGGACAATAGCTCCTCGGTGCCACCACGGGTTGTAAAGCGAAGGATTACCGACCTAAAAGCAGACGAGCGAAGCGTTTTTTCTTTCACTTCGGTACTTTTTGGGGTGGGTAGCCAATCCAACTTTAAAAAAGCACAAAAGGCAATGGGCATCGAGCATTTGGCTGCCGTTGGCACTAGTGGCGAGGAAATTAAGAAAATGATTGGATTTATATCACAGTCTATCTCATCGGTTTCTGCTGGGCAAGCTAATTTTCCTACATTTTAATATTTGTAGCCATAAATATAAAAGTTAGCACTAATTATTTTATATTTATGGCTCACATATCTAAACTGAAAAAATGGAAGCAAAAAAAAAGTACTGTTATGATTACCCTCGCCCTGCACTAACTGCCGATTGCGTAATATTTGGATTTTCGGAAAACGAACTGAAAATTTTGCTTATCGAGCGAGGCATCGTGCCGTTTAAAGGGCAATGGGCATTTCCGGGCGGATTTGTACACATGGAAGAAGATACCAAAACAGCGGCTATTAGGGAGTTATACGAGGAAACGGGGTTGCAAAATGTATATATGGAACAACTTTGTACGGTGAGTTCCCCGGACAGAGACCCACGAGGAAGGGTGGTTTCGGTGGTCTATTTTGCACTTGTAAAGCCCGAAAATTTTAAGCCCACTGCTGGCGATGATGCAGGAAAGGCGGAATGGTTTTCGATTTCGGATATTCCTAAATTGGCTTTTGACCACGATGAAATATTGCAAACTGCAATTTTACGATTGAAAGGGAAAATTAGGTATCAACCTGTTGGCTTTGAACTGCTGCCTGAAAAATTTATCTTTTCGCAGCTACAAGCCATTTACGAAACGGTGCTAGAAATAAAGCTGGATAGGCGAAATTTTAGAAAAAAAATAATCAAGTCGGGCTTAATTACCGAACTCAACGAAAAACAAACCAATGTGGCTCACCGTGCAGCGTCCTATTTTATTTTTAACAAAAATAAATACGATGAACTCACAAAGGAAGGCTTCAATTTTACAATTATTTAGCAGGAGGTAAGTTGCTAAAATCAATTCATTAAAAAAAAATAATACTTATATTAATTTAAAACAAATACCATGAAAAAAAATGCGTTATTAATTATCGACCCACAAAATTCTTTTTGCAATCCTGGCGATACTGCCGGAAATGGGCGAGGCTCGCTCTACGTGGAGGGGGCAGATGCGGATATGAAACGGCTTGCCAACTGGATTTTAAAATACCGAGATGAAATTGATTATATCGGGATTACTATCGACTCGCACCAGCCCAATGATATTGCACACCCTAGTTTTTGGCAGGATAAAAATGGCCGTTTTCCTGCCCCGTTTACAGTAATTACTGCCAATGATGTGGAGCAAGGTGTTTGGACGGCTCGTTTCGACCCAAAACGTTGCTTGGATTACTTAAAAGCATTAGAGGCACAAGGGGAATATCCGCACCTAATTTGGCCGCCACATTGCCTTATTGGTTCTGTGGGAGCGGCTATATATCAGCCACTTATGGATGCGGTGCAGGAGTGGACAGTGAGGGGCAAATTTTACCAAACAGTGGCCAAAGGGACGTTTCCGTTCTCGGAGCATTTTGGGGCTTTTCAAGCCCAAATTCCTGATGCACAACGTCCTGAAACGCAGTTGAATCAAGGGCTTATAAAGACCCTTTCGACTTACCAGAATGTTTACCTTACGGGCGAAGCACGTTCGCATTGTGTGGCAAACAGCCTAAAGCAGGTGCTTGATGAAGCTCCTGATTTGGCGGCAAAGTTTATTGTTTTGGAGGATACCATGTCTAATGTTACAGGGTTTGAAACTTTGGCAGATCCTATTTATGCAAGGGCAAAGAAGATGGGGGTTCGGTTTTCAACAACAAAAGATGTGCTAATATAGTTGTACTTTTTTGATTATTTATCCTGAAAAACTAATTTATTCGTCCTGTGAGTATTTCAATATCTGATTATTAACTATTAAGTGTTTAGTCTTTTTACGAAATAGCTTACAGGGCGATTTTTTATATCCCATTTAATGGTGCTTAAATTAATGCTTTGTTTTTTTCGGAGTAGATTAAGCTCCATATTATAAGGAGTGTAAAATTTAGCATAATTGTATAAGCAAAAATTTCGGCTAAGCTAGTACGCCCACTAATGAGTGCAGTAAATCCGAGTGCAAAAGGCAAGTTTAGCACAGCTATAAACAGGCGGGTTAGCATCGGTTTTTTATTTAGCCGTAGGCTAAAAATGAAGAAAATAAGTGCTAGGCTTAGCCACTTTATCCATGTAAAAATTTTCATTTTTAATAGGGCATCATTATAATTGCCTTGGGTAACTTTTGCTAGGATTTCATGAATTTGTAGATTTTCGAGGCAATCGAATACAAAGGCACAAGCGGCTAATATTGCACCGATATAGTAATATTTTTTTTGCTCAACTTTTGCCAATTTCATGAAAAGAAATATCAAAAATAGGGCGTAAAGTACAGCGTACGGATAGTCGTAAAAAACGCCATTATTTACTGCATTTATTAATTTTTTATTGTATTTATTGCTTCCTTCTATTAAAAATAGAGTGTCTATTCCTGCTTGGGTTTCTGTAAATTCGAGTTTAATAATGGGGTTGTCCAAAGTTTGGACATCTTGAAAGAACAGTATGTTAATTGCAGTAATAGCCAACAATACAGAAAGTCCTATATAGCCTATTTTTTTATACATATTTAGATTTTATTTGCCAGCTAAAATTAGTTTTAGCTTTTGTATTTGTTCGGGTTTACCGATTACAAAAAGCTGATCATCTTTTTGTAATACTGTTTCTGGCACAGGATTAAAAATATAAGTCCCGTCTTCCATTTTCATGCCAATAAGGTTGGCGCCACTATTTTCTAGTACATGAAGGTTCTCTATAGTTTGCCCAATAAATGAGGCGTTGCCTTCGTTGCACGAAATTTCTTCGATATGTACATCTGTACCATCTTTCAAGACCATTCGCTCTACAAATTCTATAATATCGGAGCTAGATACTAGCTTTGCCATACGAGTACCTCCTACTTTTTCGGGCATTATAATGTTGCTTGCTCCTGCAATTTTTAACTTTCCGAACGAATGGTCGTCGGAGGCTCGGGCAATTATTTTAATGTTTTGGTTTAAGTTCCTTGCCGTTAGTGTTACCAATAAACAATCGCTATCGTTTGGCAATGCTATAATAATGGCCTTGGCAGAGTCTATATGTGCTTTCTCCAAAGTTTCGTCGTAGGAGGCATCGCCATGTAGGTAGACTAGTTTTTTATTGGCAATAATTTCTTCATTTATATCATCTTCAACGACCTCATCGGAGCGGTCTATAATTACCACGTCTTCGCCTTGCGAGAGCAGTTCTTTTACCGACTGCCTCCCGTTTCGCCCAAATCCGCAAACGATAACGTGGTTTTTCATTTTATCTAGGTGTTTTTTCATATAGTATTTTTTTATATACACTTTGTATTCCCCGCTTAGTAGTAATTTAGAAATAGCAGTAATTAAATATCCAAACACACCAAAGCTGATAATAATAAGACCCGCAGTAAAAAGCATACCAACTTCCGATAGTTCGTGTACTTCTTCGTAGCCAACGGTGGACATGGTAATTATGGTCATATAAAAGGCTTCAATTGCGGTGTAATTTTCAATATATATGTACCCAACCGTTCCTGAAATAATTATCAGTAATAATATAAGGAAAACGTAATATATTTTTTGAAGCTCTTTTTTCACGGTGTTTTTTTAAAATTCAGCAACATAGTCCATTATATTTTGAAGTGCTTTTTTTTGCGATGATATGTTGCCTTTTCGAGTGCCTCCAAAATCAAATTTGTATTTTTTACCATTAATATCCATAAAGCCCGAGGGGATAAATGTACCTGGTTTTGCAGAGATTAAATGGCCTGCATTTTCGTACTGTATGTTTTGAAATTTGGGTTTAGAATCTTTACTTTTTAAGTGCTTTTCGAGAATATCTGCCATTTGTGCCGCAGGCCAAACTTGGTCGTCTTTACCAGAAATGAGTAAGATAGGCCCGGAAATATTCTCTGCTTTTACGAGTGCTTTTTTTACCTTTGAGCTGTCGGCAAGTCCTTTTTGCCAGTAGGGCATTGTCTTAATTTCTGTACCTTTACCGCCTTTAATTTTGGGCATTTTAATATAAGGTACTGCCTTTTTATTAAATGTCCAGCTGGGCATTATTTTGTCAGAATTTTGTGGCAATACTGTGTTGGACCACGAAACAGTACTCGCCTCAAGCCCAATAACTCCCCCGACCAAATCAGGAAAATGTGCTGCCAACTGAAGGGCTAGTTCGCCCTCGTTAGAAGCTCCCATAATAATAATTTTATTGGGCGATACGCCTGCATTTTTGCTTAGCCACTTTAATATAGGTTTAAAAAACTCAAGGGGTATATTTTCTCTGTTTTTAGGCAAGCCTTCTGCCCCATAATAACTTACCGAAAGGACGGCACAGTTGCGTTGTGCCAAAACATTGCCCCAGTAATCGCCCTGTGCACCACCAGCAAATATTAGCATTGCTTTTTCGGATTTGCCTTCAAGAGGGGTATAAAATACGCCTTTTATCCCTGGTTCGTTTACTATTTCCCTGTTTATCTTACACGAACTTAGCCCTATTATTAAGCCAAAGAATAGGATTGTAAATAATTTAGTGTTCATATATTTTTAATAATTAGTTTAAACCAAGAGGTATAATTTTCAGGATTTTCTCTTATTCCTTTTTTAATATCCGAAATAGAAACATAGCTGTATGCTTTCACTTCGTCTTTATTTATTTGGGGTTGTCCCGAAAACTGACCAATAAAAATATGGTCGATTTCATGCTCGGTAAGCCCGTTATTAAAAACTGTTTTATAAGTAAATTTGTAAGACAATTCAATCTCTGCTGTAATCCCCATTTCTTCTTTAAGCCGCCTTAAAGCGGCTTTATGAGTGTCCTCGTTTGGTAGTGGGTGGCTACAGCAGGTGTTAGTCCATAGTCCTGGCGAATGGTATTTGTGTTTGGCACGCTGTTGTATCAGGAGTTCATTTTTATTATTAAAAAGCAAAATAGAAAATGCACGGTGCAACAAGCCTTTTTGGTGGGCTTCTAGTTTTTCGCAAACCCCTATTTCAATGTCATTTTTATCAACAAGAATTACCATTTTACTGTATTAGAGACAACTTTAATAAATAAAAGTTGCAAAGATATAGTTTTAAGCCATTTTGCAAAATGAAATTTGAAAAGTGGGGGGCATCAAAATTACCATAATTTACACTTAGTTAGCTATTCTGGATTTAAAAATTGTTTTACGATTAAATCGTAGGCTTTTATACTTTTTCCGAGCCAAGCTAGCATAATATCTGTTTTTTCTTCCTGCGAAAGCGAAAAAGGGATATTGGTTTGGCGTAATTTATGGCTTAGGGTATGTAGCGATATGGCGGCGGATACCGAAATATTGAAACTTTCGGTAAAGCCGTACATTGGGATTTTAATATACTCGTCTGCCCTATCAAGGGCAGCTTTTGTAAGCCCCGGTTGTTCCGAACCAAAAAGAAGGGCAAATTTGCCCTTTGAAATATCAAATTCTTCGAGGGTTACATCGTTGGTGTGTGGGGTGGTGGCAATGATGCGGTAGCCGTCTTTTTTTAGGGTATTGATGGTGGCGATGGTGTTGTTTTCTTTCTTGCCGTATTTATTGAGGGTAAGCCACTTGGAAGAGCCAAGGGCAACATCAGGGTTAATGGTGTATTTGTTTTTATTTTCGATAATATGTACGTCCTGAATGCCAAAGCAATCGCAGGAACGTAGCACTGCACTGGCATTGTGGGGCTGATAAATATCTTCGAGTACTACGGTAATGTATTTTGTGCGTTGCTCTATAGTTCGCTCAAAGAGCGAAAACCGCTCTGGGGTAACTATTTCTTTAAGGTGTTCAATTAAAGCGAGTTTGCTTTTGTAACCTAAATCCGAAAGTTGTTTTTTCATGACGTTTTAGTTAATTTCGATAAGTCGTTCAAACGCTTTTAAGGCTTTGCCTGAAAGGAGTGAATTTTGAGCCTGCTCAACGCAAATGTCTATTGCCTTTGAGCTGTCGATACATTGCAAAGCAAGAGCTGCATTGGCAACTACGGCATTGTTTTGGGCAGTATTCCCTTCTCCTTTTAAAATTGTCATGAAGATTTTTGCTCCTGATTCTACCGTTTGTCCGCCATGCAGTTGTTCTTGTTTTAATTTTTCAAAGCCAAAATAACTGGGTGATAAAATGTCTTCGGATTGGCTTGTAATTAGCTTAAAATCAGAAGTTAAGGATACTTCATCATAGCCATCGAGGCTATGAATGATTGAGAAGTGTTCTTCTGTATCCTGATATAAAAAACCGTAAAGACGCTGGGTTTCAAGGTTGTAAACGCCTGTAATTTTATAGGTCGGGAATGCAGGGTTTATCATAGGGCCCAACATATTAAAGAATGTTTTGATGCCTAAAGTGCGGCGTGCTGGGGCAGCATATTTCATGGCCGGGTGAAAAAGCGGGGCATGCAGCACGGTGATGCCAGCTTGGTCTATGCTTTTTCTAATGGTATCTATATTATTGGTAAATTTATAGCCTAAATATTCCAGTACGTTCGATGAGCCACAACCTGATGATACCCCATAGTTGCCATGTTTGGCCACTAAATTTCCTGTGCCTGCCACAATGAATGAGGCTAGGGTAGAGATGTTGAAAGTGTCTTTTCCATCGCCACCTGTGCCGCACAAATCTGCGGTAATTCTACCTTGTAAATCTACTTTTGTGCATAAATCGAGCAAAGCGGCTCTAAAACCGCCGAGTTCGGTGGGGCTGATGCTTCGCATTCTAAATGTGGTTACAAAAGCGGCAATTTCGATGTCCGAGTATTTGCCAGTGCCAATTTCTGTCAATATAGTATAGGCCTCTTTATGCGATAGGTATTCTTGTGCAAAGAGTTTATTTAGTGTGTGTTTCATTTATATTATTAATTTTCAAATTTGGATTTTAGTTTCCCCATTAAAAATAGCTATTTCCTGTCATCAATAATTTCTGTTTTCCATGGGAAATGGGTTTGCAAATCTATCTTGTTTTTTGTCATTTAGCAAGTTTTTATAAGAAAATGTAGCTTAGTCGAATTTAGTTGGGCTAAAATGTTTGATTTTATAAAAAAGTTCTGTATGTTTGTAAAAAATACTTTTAGGTCTTTTTTTATTCATAACAGAATATTCATCTAAAACATAAATTATGCAAACTAGAAAAATTGCAATACCCGTTGCCGAAGGCAAATTAGTGGCAGAAATTAATCATGCCCAACAATTTTACATCTATGATACTAAGGACTATGGTATTGTAAAAGAAACTATGGAATTAGCTCCGGCGGAGCATTCAGAAGATTTTTCAAAATGGCTAAAAGGTTTCGGTATAACCGAAATTGTAGCACAAGAAATGGCACAGCCACAGGTGGACGCATTTATAGCTGCTGAAACTAACGTCATTTTGGGTGCTCCACTTATGGCACCAAAAGATTTAGCTATCGACTACTTAAAACAAGTTGAAATGATGGACGCACAGGCTGGCGGAGGCTGCTGTGGTGGTGGCGGAGGTCATAATCATGGGCACGACCATAATCACGACCACGGCGGTGGAGGTGGTGGTTGCGGCTGCCACTAGCTAAATTTTAAGATACTTTAACAGTATTTAATGAGTTCTTTTTCTATTCTCAAAAAGAGCTATTTTAAATTGTAAGTATCTAAATATCATTAAATTAAAGGTTATTTACTAGCTTTTTCTTACGCCTTTAAAAGTGGAGTAAGAAAAGCTGGTATTTTTTTTATCAAAAAAAAATATATCTTTACACAATAAATGATGATATTAATATATCCTGTTTTTTTATGACCCATTTAACTAAATTATTACTTTTTTTTTTATTTATAACCTTTATAACAAGCTGTGGGCAAAGGGCTAAAAATGAAATGGCAACATCTAGCTATGATAATAACGCACTTGCTGAAAATGAAGAAGAAATTACAGATGGTACGGTTTATAAAGATGCAAAAAAAACAAGCCCAACTAAAGTGAGTACTTCAACCCCCGGAGTAACTGGGGGTGTTGTAAAAATCCCTAAAAAGATAATAAAAACGGCCAACCGTAGCTTTGGGGCAAAAGAGTATAAAGTAACTAGGGCAAAAATAGGCAAGCTAATAACCGAATATAAGGGCTACATTAGCAAAGAAAACGAGCAAAATACCTCTTACAATATTAGTAATACGCTAATGATAAGGGTAGAGCAGAAAAATTTTGATGCCTTGCTTGATGCCCTTACAGGAACGGCAGATAAGCTGGAGTCTAAATCGGTAAACGCTGTTGATGTTACGGCTGAGTTTGTAGATATTATTAAACGGCTAGAAAATAAGCGAAAATATGAAGCCCAATATTTAGAGTTGCTAAAAAAGGCAAAATCTATTGACGAAATACTTAGAGTAAATGAGTATATTCGTGCTTTGCGGGAAGAAATTGAAGCCAAAGAGGGGCGTTTAAAGTACCTTCAAAACCAAGTAGGGCTAAGTACAATCACTTTATACTTACACCAAGATTACAATACGGTAACTTTTGGTTTTTTCCATAAGTTATCAAAAGCATTAGAAAACGGCTGGAGTGGTTTACTGGTATTTATTCTTGGCGTGGTTACCATTTGGCCATTTTGGATAATTGTAATTGCAATAATTTTTATTGTAAAACGAATAATAAAAAAAGCAAGAGCTAAAAAGAGGAAAAAGGGATAGGGCAAAAGATACTAAAAGTATATGAAAAACGACTAAGCTAGAACTAAAAACAGAAGATTAAAAACTAAAAACTAAGCCACTTGGAATATAATTTTGATAATATACGCTCGTTTCGGGACAATGAGGTTAATGCCGTTTTAAATAAACTGTTAGACGATACTCACTTTAAAGAAATACTAAAAATACTCTATCCCGACCCCCAAATTGCTAACGCAATTACAAAAAAACTAAGGCATGTTACCACAGTACATGAGTTTCAGAAAAGCTATGTAACGAAATACAATAAACAAATCATTGCACAAACCATGACCAGCTTTACCCATTCTGGTTTCGAGCAGCTGGATAAATCTAAACACTACCTTTATGTTACCAATCACCGAGATATTATTTTGGACCCCGCATTACTCAACGAAATCATTATAAATAATGGGCTAGAAGGCACCGAAATAGCGATTGGTAGCAACCTACTAATTTTCCCTTGGATTAGAAAAATTGTACGCATCAATAAATCCTTTATTGTAATGCGTAACCTCTCTGGGCGAGAGATGCTTACAGAATCCAAAAAACTATCGGCCTATATCCGAGATTGCTTAGTGAACAGAAACAACTCCGTCTGGATTTCGCAACGAGAAGGACGCACAAAAGATGGCGATGACAGAACCAGTCAAGGGGTTTTAAAAATGTTTAATTTTAGCGGCGAAAAAAGTTTTATCGAAAACTTTGAGGAACTAAATATCGTTCCAGTTACTATTTCCTACGAGTACGAACCCTGCGACCGAGAAAAAGCAAAAGAAATGTATATCGTAAAACAAGGCAACAAATTTGTGAAAACAACAGCCGACGATTTACGGAGCATGGGGCGTGGGCTATACGATAAAAAAGGGCGAGTTCA
This sequence comes from uncultured Chlorobiota bacterium, assembly GCA_947311265.1. Taxonomy (GTDB): domain Bacteria; phylum Bacteroidota; class Bacteroidia; order Bacteroidales; family JAADGE01; genus CAMZKQ01. Next base: position 13,290 of record CAMZKQ010000109.1, read on the forward strand.
TTTTGCATTTGGCACGCCAATAAATAATAAACTTGCCAGTATTAGCACTATTAAAAACGTAAATAAACGCTACAATGCACTTGTGGAAATACTTGATGATAGCATACATTCAAATTATAACTTGCTAGAAAACAATTATATAGCATATGATATTCTGTATAATGATAACGGCAACCAGTTTGCACATAAATATACCGCAGAACAAAAAAAGAGCTTTGTAGATTATGCCAACAAAAAATTAAATATTAATGGGAACGAAAATTTAGAATTACTTCCCCATTTTTACGAAATATACGCCAACCCCTTGCGTAATTCACTTTTACAGACCAATAAATAGACCAACAAAGAAGAAAAATAGGCATTAGCACAAATCTTATTATAAGGTTTGCAAAAAAATTATATCTTTGTAGGATATAAAAAACGCATTTTAACATCAAACAAAAAACACGTGGAGCAAAACAAAAATAAAAAACACCCAAAAGGACTTGGCGTTCTCTTCTTTACTGAAATGTGGGAACGATTTGGCTTCTATTTAATGCTTGGCATCTTCACCTTATATATGGTGGCAGGCGATGGCATGGGGCTTTCCAATGCAGAATCTGCCGATATTTACGGCACATATTTAGCACTCGTTTACCTTACACCATTTTTTGGAGGCTTACTGGCTGATAAATTACTAGGGTATAGAAAATCCATATTTATAGGCGGCTTACTAATGGCAGGCGGCTATTTTGGCTTGGCATTTACCACCTCCATTATGGGATTTTTTGGTTCGTTATTATTTATAATTTTAGGTAACGGGCTTTTTAAACCCAATATTTCAGTACTCCTAGGGCGACTCTACGACGATGATGAACACAGGCACCTCAAAGATTCAGGCTTCAATATTTTCTATATGGGAATTAACGTAGGCGCATTTATATGTAACTTTGTAGCCGCCTATTTACGCCTCGAATTTGGCTGGGGATACGCCTTTGCTGTTGCAGGTGCCGGAATGCTTATTGGCGTTGTTTGGCTTTTTGCAGGGCAAAAAATAGCCCCTAAATTAGTAGAAGTGGACACTATATCCCCTTCGGTAGAAGGCGATATGACTCTTGGGCAAATTTTACTGAAAATGTTTGTTCCTGCAATTATTGCAGGAGGCCTAGGCTGGTTAATCCCTGGTTCTATTTTTGGGTCAGACTCCACAGACGCATTTTTATTTTTCAGTATCCCCGTCGTTTTATTTTACATCAATTTAGTACGCAAAGCAAAAGAAGAAGAGAAAGAACCCATAAAAGCACTGCTTGCCATTATGGGAGTCGTCGTTATTTTTTGGGCAATTTTCCACCAGAATGGCTCTGCACTTACTTTCTGGACACAAAATAATACAGACAGGCAAGTTTCAGAAACTACAGCAAGCCTCTTAAAAACTATAAAACTTTCCGAAGAAGTTTCAACCGTTCCTCGAATATCCGAAAAACAAGGCTTGCACGGCGAATTTGAAGGCTACAACTTAGGCCCTAGTTATTATTTTATCAATACTGCGGGTGAACCATACAAAGATATGGTATTGCCAAAAGGCAACCTATCCAACGAAGATGCACCTAGCGACTTAAAAAAATATTTCCCTCACAAAAAAGAAATGGCAGAACAAATAGCCAAATTTGAAAAGGAAATTAAAGCTGCAAATGCAGACGACAAAAAAGAAATAGAGAAAAGATATGCAGCTTGGAAAGTAAAAATAGATTACATAAAAAGTACATCGGAAAAGTTTACCAAAAGCCTAGCAGAAGAAACAAATGCCACTAAAAAAGCTGCACTTGATAAAAAATACGCCACGTGGCAAGCTGAAAAAGATAAACTACTGGCAGAACTTGCCATTGCCTACGAAGGCAAAGCATTTGATTGGGCAAAAGTAAGAGATGATAAAAAAGGAACTTGGGGGTCATTCAGTATTTGGCCTACCGAACTACAGGCCTCAATTAACCCTTTCTTTATCATTATTCTAACACCACTTGTGGTAGGATTTCTTAACTTTTTAGGAAAAAGAGGCAAAGAACCATCTACACCTGCTAAAATAGGAATTGGTCTATTAATCACTGCATTATCTATGTTTGTGATGGTGGGTGCAGCCATCGTTTCCGAAAGTGGAGCAATAAAAACCTCAACAGCATGGTTATTTGGTCTTTACGGTGTAATAACAGTAGGCGAGCTATTCCTTAGCCCAATGGGACTTTCACTAGTATCCAAACTTAGTCCTAAAAGAATAGGTGCAGTTATGATGGGCGGTTGGTTCTTATCCACCGCAATTGGTAACAAATTATCAGGTGTACTTTCTGGCACATGGGATTTGTTTGATAACAAAGAATACTTCTTCCTTACCAATATGGGACTTGTAATGATTGCAGTTGTAGGCATCTTTGTAATGCTACCATGGCTACGAAAAGTTGTAGAAGAGCACACCGAAAAATAGTAAATCTAGATTACCCTTTGTACTTTTGAAATTAGCAAGAGCTACTATTGAAAAATTAAACCTGCTAAAAGTATGCAAGCAGTTTCAAACTGGTTAAGCACAAATTATATCGAACTTTTAGGTTTTGTATCAGGGATTGCCTACCTAATTTTATCAATAAAACAAAAACTGGGCATGTGGCCATTGGGCATTATAATGTCCCTTTTTTATATCTGGATTTTTTATGTAGAGAAATTTTATGCCGATGCATCTTTGCAGATTTATTACGTATTAATTAGTATCTATGGCTGGGTATTGTGGCAAAAAGGCACAAGCCATAAGGCTGGCTTAAAAGTAACATCTGCAACAAAAAAATTACGTCTAATTCTTTTAGGAATAACTACATTTTTATGGCTTATACTGGGCTACCTACTCAGTAAAACCGATGCTCCACTCCCCTTCTGGGACGCATTTACAACATCAGTAGCCATTGTAGCAACTTGGATGCTGAGCCGAAAAATAATTGAACATTGGCTCGTTTGGATTTTTATAAATCCAGTAGCCATGGGCTTGTATATCTATAAAGAAATGTATATTACCGCCCTGCTATATTTTATACTTACCGTTTTGGCTTTTCAGGGCTACAGGCAATGGAAAAATGGATTAGAAAAACAATCAATTTAAAAGTGCATCATTAGGTATAAACCTATTGCGGGGTTAGCCATATCTACCCCTAAGTAGCTGTTTCCGGGCGAACTTAGCCGAGTGATTGCCTCTTCGCTTGCTCCATTCCAATACTTCTCGGTAGTGTAAACTTGGCTTTCGATGGAATAAACTGCAGATAAGTTTAACTCTGCCCCAATACAAATATTAGGCATTATAAAATACTCCGAAGCGGCAAATATACTTAACCCAGTAGTGTAAGTATTTCCGAAATTTTTATACCGTAACCTAAAATCATCAACAAGGTTACTACCAAAATCATGGCTACTTGGGCTTGTATTTAGGCTTGAAAAACGGTTGCCATAGAAATATTTTTCGCTCGCTTTACTCCAAGCAAATAAAACTTCTGTCCCCACGATACCCCGCAGCCGCCCTTTGGTGCGGTTCTTCTCGTAGCCCAATGCAAGGCCAATTGAGTTGTTTTTTGATACCCTAGAATCTGTAACTTTTTTTTCGCTAAGCGGATTTTTATAGATAGCAATATCGTCTTGTACATAATAGTTCTCGTAAAATGTACTATTCTGGTAGCCCAAACGAAACCGCAAAGCGGTATTTTCTTTCAGAAAATATTTAATTAACAGCGTTTGCTCGCTACCCAAAAATGGGTTGCCTTGGTAAGTATTATTTTGTGTATTATTGGCAAAGTTTCCGAGGTAATTTAGTACCGGAGTCAAATCAATTCCTCCTGCGATACTTCCGGCTTGCGGTATAATACGTTGCCCCTTCTTATTTCTTAGCACATCAGGTACTGAGTCGTTTTGTGCTAATGAAGCAGAAGAGTATAGAATAAAAAAGAAGAGAGCAAATATTATTTTTTGCATCATTTTACTGAAAATTATGTTCTTCGTATTGGATATTTTCAATTCTCACTTCGCCTTCGACCAAATTAAAAAGCGTCTTTTCGCCAACGGTATAATACCGTCTTTCAATACCAGATTCAACCCACTGGTTGTTACTATTATAAGCCGCTTGCCGCTGGTCATATTCAAAATCCGTAGGAATAATCCAAAAATTAATCCCCCTTGAAGTTACAGGTATATCAATGGCGTACCTTCCGCCTGCCCCAACAAAGGTTTCAAAAGTTTGAAACCCGCCTGCGGAGAGCAAATATTCATTATTTTCTACCTTAAAAATAATCTTTGTACCTTGTGGTACTGCTTCATAGGTGGTTGCCACACTATCGTTTACTTTAGTTAGCTGTGCAGATACAAAACCTTTTAAGGTAGCCATTTTACTCATGTCTAGTTCCAACTTTTCGCCCACTCTTGGCTCTTTGCAAGCATATAGAAGATGAACAATTAATAGCAGTAATACCGGAAACTTAAATTTCATATTTACCATTTAAAATCTAGTTATTTTCAGGATTTATTTTTTTAATAAACCGCAATGTACTTCTTTTTTTGATAATATATAATTTTTAGATTAATTTGACAAATAAATATTCCAAATATAGCCAAAGTACCTCACTTTACATTTATAAAGGACCGTAATAAAATTGAGTTTTCTTATATTTTAGGCTAAACTCTTCTTTATAATCGTCTATTTTTTATATAACTTGCAACATCAAATTTTTAAAGCCCTATTTGTATAATTTTCTTTTATGACAAAAAATATATTGCAATACAAATCCCAGAGATACTCTACTATAGTAGTTGTAATTATTTTTGTAATAGCAATTATTTTTTCAGGCTGTAGCCCTACTAAATACTTAAAATCTGACGAAAAACTGCTCCTCAAAAATAGTGTAGAAATTGAGTACCAAGACAAAACCGATGCCGGGTTCAAAAGCAGCGATTTAGAACCTCTAATACGCCCAAGACCCAACGCAACACTTCTGGGCTATATGCTATATGCCCGCCTGTATAACCTTGCCTCGGCAGAAAAAGCAGAGCATAGTGCCAAAAAAAAGAACAAAAAATGCAATGCAAAAAAGCTAAAACGCATTTCAAAAATTCAAAATAAAATTTTGAAATATGAAAAAAGGCGTAACGATTTTGAAACAACTAGCGATGGGTACAAAAAATATACAGAAAAAATAAGGGAAAAGGAAGATTTAAAATTTTCTATAAAACAAGAAATCTGTAAACATAAACATTGGACGAGAAATATCGGCAACGCACCAGTAATTTACAACACAAACGACCGCCGTAGAACAATACGGCAAATGAAAGTTTTTCTGAAAAATAAAGGCTATTATAATGCAAAGGTTACCGATAGCGTTAATTTTGACGATTTTAGAAAGGTAAAACGCAAGCGAATTTTTAGGAAAAATTACGTTTCACCATACGCCAAAGTCATCTACATCATAGCACCGGGCAAGCCTTTTAGAATTGGTAAAATTACTTACAAAGCAGCAGACTCCATCATGCAACAGTTCTTGGAAGCCGATAAAAACAACTCCTTAATAAAAACGAACCTTCGCCTAGATACCGAACTTTTTCAAAACGAAAAAGCAAGAATCGAAAACAAACTCCGTTCGCAAGGCTATTATAAATTCTCGAAGGAATACATAAGATACACCGTAGATACTTTAAATACAAAAAAAATAGCCGCTATTACTGTAACCCTCAATAACCCAGCCGATAAAAATGGGCTGGCGAAACAACATAAAAAATACAAGCTAAATAAAGTCCTAATTTATACCGACTTCGACCCCAAACAAGCACTAATCAACAGAGAAAAATATTTTTCGGAACAAGACAGTACTTTTTATTTCTACCAGAATAAGCACCCCTTTTATTTCCTTAAAAAAGATAGGCAAACACTTAGTTACAAGTCGGTTGCAAGAGGTACTTACCTTTATCAGGATAGCTTATTTAACTTCCAAAACGTAAAAGATTCCTACCGCTACCTCTCCTCATTAAAGGTTATTAAAATTGCAAATATAAACTTTAAAGACACCCCTATTCAGCCAGACTCTGCCAATTATGGCTGGCTAGATTGCGAATTGCGGCTCACCCCCGGAGAAATACAAGCCTTTCAGGCAGAACTGACTGGCACAAATACCTCTGGAAATATTGGTGCCGCCACAAATTTAATTTACCAACACCGCAATTTATTTAACAATGGCGAAGTTTTCGATATGAATATGAAGCTAGCCCTAGAACGCCAAACCAATAGGGATAAAAAAATAAATCTAATTAAAGAAGCACAGGATTTTTTCAATAGTAGCGAAGTAGGTATGGAAATGTCAATCAAATTTCCCCGCCTACTTTCCCCAATAAAGCTACGCAGTTTCAATAAACGAGTTACCCCAAATACAGAAATATCCCTAATATTCAACAGCCTCAAACGCCCAGATTATGCCCGAACTATTGCTGGTACTTCTTTTGGATACAACTGGAACAGCTCGCCAACAATACGGCATTATCTCCAACCACTAACCTTTGATTTAATTAATTTAAAAGACCCCTCGGAAGAGTTTTTAAAATACATCAAACGCTACCGCCTCGAAGAAAGCTACGAAGACCACCTTATTTGGGGGATTGCCTACACACTTACTATAAATAATCAACTTAAAAAAAAGAAGAAAAACCCAAGCTATATTCGTATTAACTTAAAAAATGCAGGCATCGGGCTAAATAGTGCAATGCAAATTGTAAATGCAAAAAAAGTAGATGGCACCTACCACCTCTTCGCTACTCCTTTTTCCCAGTTCTTTAAAACAGATATTGACTATAGGTATTTTCAGCAACTAGATAGGTTTAAAGATAAACTTGTTTTCAGAACATTTGCAGGAGCGATATTGCCCTACGGCAACTCAAAATCGGTGCCGTTTGGCGAAAAGTATTTCTCTGGAGGGGCAAACGGATTGAGGGCTTGGCAAGTACGCACCGTAGGGCCCGGAGCTTACCAATACCAATTACTAACATCAGATAGCTTAGATGTTTTCCCCAACCAAACGGCCGATATTAAACTAGAAGCCAATATCGAATACCGTTTCAAACTATTCTGGACTATAGAGGGAGCATTATTTGTAGATGCAGGCAATATCTGGGCAATTAACAACAACGACGAGCGGAATAAATCGCAATTTTACATCGACGATTTTTACAAACAAATTGCAGTAGGCACAGGCTTTGGCTTTCGCCTAGATTTTGATTTTTTTATTATCCGTACGGATTTTGGAATAAAATTAAGAGAGCCTTACAAAACCAAAGATAAGTATTGGATTCCGGGCAACCGTTCATTTGGTAAAGACGACTGGACATTTAATGTTGGAATTGGATACCCTTTTTAAGCACAATTATTGTCAGCCCTTTTTTGCTTAATAAGTGAAAAAAAATCATACCTTTGCAAAAAAATAAACAAACAGCCCTTGGCAACTATTTGGGCTTACTATATTGCGATATGAGAAAAAACGAAAGAAGCGGAGAACGAAAAAATAAATCTTCGCAAAGAGGAGAAAAAAAGAATTATAGGAAAAATACCTCCTTCAAAAAAAATGATAGAAATAGGACGTATCAAAAACGAGAAGAGGGTGAAGGTGAAAAAAACGAACAGCCTGATAACACAAAAAAAGAATATAAAAAGGAGTATAAAAAAGATTACAAAAAAAAATCATTTAAGAAAGGCTATATAAAAGGGGTAACTCCGGGCAAAAATAAAAAAAGACCTGCCAAAAAAGCAGATTCTGAATTAATACGCTTAAATAAATATATAGCCAATGCTGGGATATGCTCTCGGCGTGAGGCTGATACATTTATTGCTGCTGGCTTGGTAAGTGTTAATGGTAAGCCTGTTACGCAACTTGGAACAATAATAAATAAGGCAGATAATGTAAAATATAACGGTACGCTAATAAAGTCGGAAAAGCCAGTTTATATTATTATGAATAAGCCCAAAAACACGCTCACTACTGCAAAAGACGACCGTGGGCGGCTAACTGTTCGGGATATTATTGGGCGAAAAGTAAAAGAACGCATCTACCCTGTTGGGCGGTTAGATAAAGACACCACAGGGGTTTTAATCCTTACTAACGATGGGGCTATGACGCTTAAACTAACCCACCCAAAACATCTAAAAAAGAAAATTTACCACGTCTTTGCAGATAAAAATATCACACAAGAGGACATTCACAAGATGGCTGCTGGGTTTGAACTAGAAGATGGGTTTACAAAATTCGATGCTATTAATTATTCTAATATGGACTCTAAACGGGAGGTGGGAGTAGAATTACACTCTGGAAAAAACAGGATTGTACGCCGAATGTTTGAGCATTTGGGCTATCGTGTAGAAAAACTAGACCGGGTATATTTTGCAGGGCTAACTAAAAAAAGCCTTCGGCGTGGCTATTGGCGACACCTTACTGACTTGGAACTTGCCGTTTTGAAAATGGGTAATTTTGATTAGGATAGCAATGCCTACTTTTGCCAAATATTATTTTGTACGACATTAATCTCCTCTTCAAAAAACATTTCTGCTAGTGTCTTAAAAAAATGAGTATAATCGGAGACAAAAAACTCGTGGTTCGCTTGCTGTGTTGCTGTATTTAGTAAATTTTCAGTCATCAGGGTTTGCCTCATTTTTTCTGCCACAATTTGGGAGGCATCAATTACCGTCGTTTTAAAATTGAAAAATTTGCGTATCTGATTTTTAATAATTGGGTAGTGGGTGCAAGCCAAAATTAAGCAGTCAATACCTTCTAATTCAGCGTTGGAAAGGTAGGTTTTAATAATTTCATTACTGATATTGTCATAAATAAAACCTTCCTCAATCATTGGGACTAGCAGTGGGGCTGCTAATTGTTGTACCTTTTTTTCCTGACTAATTTCCAAAATTTTATTGGGGTAACTTTTACTCCTTACTGTGCCTTTTGTGCCAATAATCCCAATAGTTTTAAACCTTGGGTTAGCTACAACATATGCCACAGCAGGGTCAATAACATTTATAACAGGCACTTTACCAGCTACCTGTTGCTTTACCAAGTCGTATGCCGCTGCCGATGCAGTATTGCAAGCAATTAGTATAAGTTTCACATTTCTGGAAAGCAAAAAATGGACTATTTTTATAGAATACTCTTGCACAGCTGCCTCCGACTTATCGCCATAAGGCAGATGTAGAGTATCGCCAAAATAAATAATTTTCTCGAAGGGCAAGATGCGTTTTACCGCTGCTGCAACCGTAAGTCCGCC
>CAMZKQ010000110.1 GCA_947311265.1 uncultured Chlorobiota bacterium
AAAGAATCTAATATATTGCAATTTTTGTCATGTACTTAGATCCAAATTAATAAACATATAAATTATAATTTCATAAGATGAATTTAAACGAAAATTTAAAATGGCGATACGCCACAAAAAAATTTGACACTAACAACAAAGTAACCCAAGAAAAAATTAATGCAATTTTAGAAGCCGGTAATCTTTCCGCCTCATCGCTAGGCATGCAGCCCTACAAATTTGTTGCAGTAACCAACGAAGAATTAAAAGCAAAACTAGTACCAGCATCGTACGGGCAAACCCAAGTGGGAGAAGCCACTTGCGTTGTAGTATTGGCCGCTCGCACCGATATAAACCAAGAATATATCAATAAATACACCGCTTATTCGGGCAAACTTCGTGGTACTGATGCCGAATCACTAGCAGCTTATAACAAAATGATAACTGGCTTTATAGGCAGCATGGGCGACGAAAGTAAACTGCTTTGGGCAACCAAACAATGTTACATCGCCTTGGGAACAATGATGGCTGCTTGTGCAGATTACAAAGTGGACGCTTGCCCAATAGAAGGCTTTATGCCAGACCAATACGATGAAATTTTAGACCTCTCGGCAATAAACTTAAGGTCGGTAGTTGTACTTGCAGTAGGACACCGATCGGCAGAAGATAAATATCAAAAGCAGAAAAAAGTAAGGCTACCGCTAGATAAAATTGTTGTTCGATTTTAATTTTGTACACTCCTTTTATGGAAATTGAAGATATTTCTATCTTATATTTGAACGCTTGAAAATAATTATCAATTTTTAACGTTTTAGAATAGAAACAATTTTACAAATCATTCATTTAAAACTTCAGTACATGAAAAAGACAGCATTTATTTTAGTATTTGCGATTATTGCAAGCAGTGCAGCTTTTGCACAAAAGCATAAAGCCAACAATAACTCTTCTGCAAAAGTAGGTTTAAATATTGGCGATAAAGCCCCAGAAATAGTAATGAACTCCCCAGAAGGCAAATCAATTGCACTATCTTCACTAGAAGGGCAGTACGTTTTAATCGACTTTTGGGCATCTTGGTGCCGCCCTTGCCGACACGAAAACCCTACAGTTGTAGCCGCTTATAACAAATTTAAAAATAAAAATTTTAAGCAAGGAAAAGGCTTTACCGTCTATGGCGTTTCGCTAGATAGCAGATCTAAATCATGGAAAAAAGCTATAAAAAAAGATGGCCTAGTTTGGGAAAACCATGTAAGCGACCTTAAGGGGTGGAGCTCATCAGCTGCCGCAACTTATAAGGTGCAAGGCATTCCTATGAATTTTCTGATTGATGGTAATGGAATAATCGTAGCCAAAAACCTTAGAGGCAATAGCTTAGAAAATGAATTGAAAAAACACGTTAAAGCTAAGCGAAAAGGCAAAGGCAAAGCAAAAGCTAGAAAAAAAGGCAAATCTTCTGCACACTAAACAAACATTTCCAAAAATTAATGTGAATTTAAAAACTACTCTTTTGAGTAGTTTTTTTTTGTAAAAAAAATTGATAAAAATTGTATCTTGCGAAAAAATAAAATTAGAACAATGAAAAAAGTTGTAGTTGGGCTTTCTGGCGGCGTAGATTCAGCAGTAGCCGCTTACCTTTTAAAAAAACAAGGCTACCATGTTACCGGGATTTATATGGTAAATTGGCACGATACGGCAGGCGTTTTAGCCGGCAGTTGCCCCGGCGACGACGATATTCTTATTGCCAGACTTGTAGCACGTAAGCTCGGAATAGCCTTTGAAGTGGTCGATTTTAGCCAAGTTTACAAAAAACAAGTGGTCGATTATATGTTTGCCGAATACGAAAAAGGAAGAACCCCAAACCCTGATATACTCTGTAACCGAGAAGTTAAATTTGATGTGTTTCTAAAAAAAGCACTCGAAACAGGAGCCGATTTTGTGGCAACAGGGCATTATTGCCAAAAAGAAACCATTTATATTGATGGGCAACCAATACATAGGCTACTGGCAGGAAAAGATAACAATAAAGACCAAAGTTATTTCCTTTGCCAACTCTCTCAAAAACAGTTAGAAAAAGCACTTTTCCCCATAGGCAAATTACAAAAAAGTGAAGTGAGAGCTATTGCTCGAGAACAAAAATTAGCTGCTGCAGAAAAAAAAGACTCGCAAGGCATTTGCTTTGTTGGGAAAGTGGATTTACCCGAGTTTTTACAGCAAAAACTTACTGCCAAGCAAGGCGATATGATTTTAATTCCTGATAATTTAGATAAATTTTACACCAATTCTACAAAGAAAAACTTAGAAGAAAGGGCAAAATCATATTGCTATTTGCCCGAAGACGGGCGAAAAATAGGCACGCACAGAGGGGCACATTTCTATACCATTGGGCAACGCCGTGGGCTAGGAGCTGGTGGGCTAAAAGCCCCCGGCTTTGTTATTGGCACCGATATTGAAAAAATATTGTATATATTGGCGAAGGCAAAAAACACCCCGGGCTATTCCGTAATGCCCTTTTTATACGCAAAGAAGAATTAATGTGGGTACGCCCAGATTTAGCATTAAAATACGAAACATCTAAACAATTGCTTGTGCGTATTCGCTATAGGCAGAGCTTGCAAGCGGCAGATATTTTTATGAAAAAACAAGGGCTTTATATCCTCTTTAATGCCCCACAAAGGGGCATAACTGCGGGGCAATTTGCTGCTTTTTATATTGATAATGAGCTAATTGGCTCAGGAGTTATAAATGCTTAGAAAGATGAAAAAAAAGTCGGCTTATTTCGCTTATTCCATTTTCTTATTAGCCCTTTTTCAGTCTTGCAGCCCAAAAGATTGTATTACAAAATCGGGTGAAAAAACGAGTATAACAAGAACTGTACCAGCGTTTAGAAGTATCGAAATTAATGATATTTTTACGATAAATCTAGTGAATGGCAATGCCCAAGAAATTGAAATAAAAGCAGGAGAAAAAATCCTACCGCATATAAAAACAGAGGTGAAAGACTCTATTTTATACCTATCTAACTCAATTTCTTGTCGTTTTGTAAGGGGCTTTGGCAACTTTCCAGAACTAACAGTTAGTATCCCAAAGGATTTAAAATCTATTGTAACTAACACAGCATCAGATTTATATACACCAGATACACTCAAAATTAAACACCTGCTTTTTAAATTCATTGCCCCAATAAGCTCGGCTAATTTAACTATTAAAAGCCAATTTATTGCTTTTGAACTTTGGAACAAATCAACAGGTGATTTTCAAATTGCTGGCAAAACAAAATACCTTTCTCTCTTGAACGATGGGCTCACAACAATTGATGCTAGAAAATGTATTGGCGACTATGTAAAGGTGAGTAGTTTTTCTGCCACAAATACCTACCTAACTGCTAATAAGAAACTTGAAGTGAAAATTTTTGGAGAAGGCAATGTTATTTATAACGGAACTGTTGAAGACATTAAACTTGACGCATTTTCGTCTGGGCAATTACTAAAAGAACATAAGTAGCTTGTTGAAAAATATTTTAATTATTTTTGAAATTGTAATTTGTTGGTAGCCAGTTGTTTATGAGTCGATTGGGAGATTTAAAACAAGCCTTGTTATTTTTTTTTAGGTTTTTAATTAACAATTATTTTACTTTGCAAACCAATTTGAAAAACAATAACTGATTAAATTATTGTTATTTTCAAATGACACCTTATATATAGACCAACTTAAAATTGAAGTATGAAGCCGAACTTGGTAATCGTGGAATCCCCTGCAAAAGCAAAAACTATAGAGAAATTCTTGGGAAAAGAATTTATAGTAAAATCAAGTTTTGGACATATTCGAGATTTATCGAAAAAAAATTTTGGGATAGATATAAATAATAACTACACCCCCGCCTACGAAGTTATGCCCGACAAGAAAAAAGTGGTTGCAGAACTTCGCAAATTAGCAAAACAAGCACAAACCGTTTGGCTAGCCTCCGATGAAGACCGTGAGGGTGAGGCCATTGCATGGCACTTATCAGAGGTTTTGAAACTAAACGGAAAAGCCAAAAGAATTGTATTCCATGAGATTACAAAAACGGCAATTCTTAATGCCGTAGAAAACCCCGGAGAAATAAAAATTGACCTTGTAAACGCCCAACAAGCCCGCCGAATTTTAGACCGGCTAGTTGGCTTTGAACTCTCCTCCGTTTTATGGAAAAAAGTAAAATCACAACTATCCGCAGGGCGAGTACAGTCGGTTTCTGTACGTGTTTTGGTCGATAGGGAGCGTGAAATTATGGACTTTGTACCAAAAGCAGCCTTCAAAACCTCTGCTTATTTTGATATCCCCAACGGTAACTCAACAACGCTTTTAAAATCAGATTTAACAAAAAAGTTTAACAAAAAAGAAGAGGCTCTTACATTTTTAAATAATTGTGCCGCATCTGAATATTCAATTTCAAAAATTGAAAAAAAACCAGGAAAACGCACCCCATCACCCCCATTTACAACTTCAACTTTACAGCAAGAGGCCAGTAGGAAGCTCGGTTTCCCGGTAGGAAAAACCATGAGCGTAGCTCAAAAACTCTACGAACATGGGCAGATTACTTACATGAGAACCGATTCGGTAAACTTATCAGGCTTGGCCATGGGGACTGCAAAAAAGACAATTATAGACACTTACGGCGAAAAATATTATAAAGCCAGAAAATATAAAACCAAAGCCAAAGGGGCACAAGAAGCACACGAGGCCATTCGCCCAACATTTTTGGGCAACGAAAATATAACAGGTACTTACGACGAACAACGCCTTTACCAACTCATTAGAAACCGCACGCTAGCCTCGCAAATGAGCGATGCAATACTGGAGAAAACAAATGTGGAAATTGCACTTTCAAAATGTAGCGAAAAGTTTCTCTCCAGTGGCGAAGTGCTTGTGTTTGAAGGCTTTTTGAAAGTATATGCCGTTTCCACAGACGATGAAAACGAAGATGGAAATACAAAAGGCTTGTTGCCCCCTATGCAAAAAAATCAGACCCTTGATTTGAATAGAATTGAAAGTATAGAAAAATTTACCAAACACCCCACAAGATACACCGAAGCAAGCCTTGTAAAAAGGCTTGAAGATTTAGGTATTGGTCGTCCATCTACCTATGCACCAACTATTTCGACAATCCAGCGAAGGGGCTATGTTATAAAAGAAGATAGGGCAGGACAGGAGCGTAATTTTCACTTTATTACATACAAAGCGGGGGAAATTAAAGAAACCCTAAAGACCGAAACGCACGGTGCTGAAAAAGCAAAACTTTTCCCGACTGATATAGGCATTGTTGTTAATGATTTTCTGACGGAACACTTTGAGAAAATCATGAGCTATAACTTTACCGCTGGCGTGGAAGATGAGTTCGATGATATTGCTAACGGGAAAATTGAGTGGACAAAAATGCTTGATGGTTTCTACAAAGATTTCCATAAAACGGTGGAAGACGTTATCGAAAATTCAGATAGGAATACAGGCGAGCGTATTTTGGGCAAAGACCCTAAAACAGGGCGGACTATACTCGTTCGCCTTGGGCGATTTGGGCCTATTGCACAGCTAGGGCTTACCGAAGATGAGGAAAAGCCAGTGTTTGTGAGTATCCCCAAAGAGCTACACATGGAGAAAATAGCACTTGAAGAGGCATTGCTTCTTCTTAAAAGTGCAGGCAACGGACGAAAAGTTGGGGTACACCCCGAGAGTGGGAAAAATATATACGTTAGGCTAGGACGTTTTGGCCCTATGGCACAAATAGGGGAGCTTGGCAATAAGGACGAAAAGCCACAATATGCAGGCCTCCAAAAAGGCATGACTGTTGAGAGTTTAACGCTTGAAGAAGCCTTGGAACTATTTAAACTCCCCCGAGATTTGGGCGAATACGAAGGCAAAAAAGTAGTCGCTAGTGCAGGGCGATTTGGCCCTTATATCCGCCACGATTCTAAATTTTCTTCCTTAAAGAAAACCGATGACCCTCTTAAAGTAACCCTAGAGCGGGCTATCGAATTGATTGAAGAAAAAAGGGCTAAGGATAAAGCAAAATTAATTAAGCAATTTCCTGAAAATAAAGATATTATAATAATGAAAGACCGCTGGAACAGGCCTTGTATCTTCCATGAAAAAATATACTATAACCTCCCCAAAAATATTGATGCCACAAAACTTACATTAGCACAATGTACCAAAATGATTGAGGCAGACCCTAAATTTAAGGCCGCCAAAAAGAAAAAAGAAGCGGCTGCAAAGAAAAAAAAGAAACCAACAAAACGAAAAACCACAGCAAAAAAAACAACTGCTAGAAAGAAAGTAGTTAAAAAAACAGTAAAAAAATAAAGTAACTTATTATAAGTTTACACCTTAGAATATAGCCAATGATAAATTCATACTTCGACCCGCCTAAAATTGATGCTAGTATAAAGCTACTCTCCAACCTGGAGGAAAGGCTGTTTAGTATTACACACTTGGCAGGTGCGAATAGGGCGAGAAAACTTTCAGATTTTGATATCATAATAATAGGCATTCCGGAAGACCGAAATGCAACAATAAATAAAGGCTCGGCAACTGCCCCTGATGCTATTCGTAACCAATTATTTAAACTATTTAAGCCTTTCGAACAACTAAAAATAGCCGATTTAGGCAACCTAAAATTAGGCGAAACTCTAAAAGATAGCTATGCAGGGCTTAAATTTGTAGTTGAAGAAATTTTAAAAGCAGAGGCATTACCACTAGTGCTAGGCGGAAGCCAAGACTTAACATTCCCAATATACCAAGCCATTGAAGGCAGTAGAGAAACCGTAAATTTAGCAATAATTGATTCCAAATTTGACTTTGGTAGTGATGACCAAATTTTTGATTCAACTTCATACTTAAACAAAATTGTTTTCCACGAAAGTGAAAAATTGTTTGATGTAGCCAATATAGGCTACCAAACCTACTATGTGCCACAAAGCCACCTGGATTTAATGAGCAAAATGCACTTCAGTACAGTCCGGCTAGGACAGGCCAGAACAGATATTGCTGAAACAGAACCAACTTTAAGAGAAGCCGACTTTGTCTCCATTGATATTTCTGCAATAAAACACTCCGATGCACCTGCCCACGAACAGGCTTCTGTACACGGTTTTTACGGAGAAGAAATCTGCCAAATGGCCTTCTATACGGGCATAAATGACAAGCAAACCTGCTTCGGAATTTTTGAATTAAACCCCGAATACGATATAAAAAATAGAACAGCCGAACTTGCGGCACAAATTATTTGGCACTTTATACAAGGCTTCTATCTGCGTAGAAATGATTTTGTTACAGGGCGAGTAAAAAAATTAATTGTATCGCTAGAAAGCCACGGGCAGGACATCGTCTTTTATAAAAGCAAAAAATCGTCCCGTTGGTGGCTTGAAGTCCCTGTTACTAGACAGAAAAATAAAAAACAAATTATAAGTTGCTCTAAAAAAGATTACAAAATGGCAATAAACCAAGAAATCCCCGAACGCTGGTGGAAAACCTACCATAAAATTAATTAATGGAATAATTTGTAAAATAAAATTCATTCATAAATACTTGATAAATAAATAGGTAGAGGATTTTATAATTATTTTCTTTAAATTTTTTAGGATAGTGTTGTTTGGCAGTTTTTTTTTTTCTTACTTTGCTTAGCAGAAAACCCTTTTTATTTTAATGAAAAAAATCTTAATTTTAATATTAACGATAGTAATAATTGCAAAGGTTTCGGCTCAACAAGACCCACAATTTGCACATAATTCCTACAACTTGGCATACACAAACCCCGGGTTTGCAGGAATGAACAAGGGCATCTGTGGCACTGTAATTCAACGCATGCAATGGGTCGGCTTTGATGGAGCACCCAAAACAACAGAAGCACACATCTCTATGGATTTAAAGCCCTATGGGCTAAAAGGCGGTACAGCTTTATCCATTGCAGACGATAGATTAGGAGCATTAAAAAAGTTTCAGGTAAAATTAGCCTATTCGTACCACAAAAAAATTGGGACAGGTAGTTTAGGCATTGGGCTAGAAGTAGGAATTATGAACTTTGCACTAGACGGGAGCTGGAAACCACCGCAAACAGCGGAAGACCCACTTATCCCATCAAGAGAAGTAAGAAAAATAATATTAGATTTAGGCATCGGGGCCTATTATGAAGTAAATGGATTTTATACAGGAATTTCAATTTCTCACATTCATTCTCCAAATATTAAGTACCCAGATACAGAAACGGCATCATTCTTGAATAGGCATTTCTACCTTACGGCAGGATATAAATTTAGATTAGGCAATACCCCATTAGAATTTGCCCCATCAGTTCATGTCAAATCCGATGGAACAAAAATACAGCAGACTTATAATCTAACAGGTCTGTACAATAAAAAAGTATGGTTGGGCGTTTCATATAGGTACAAAGATGCTATTTTTCCTATGGCAGGAATCAAATTAGAAAATGGATTAACAATTGGATACGCCTATGAAATGTCGCTATCCAGACTAATAACAGTAAACAAAGGAACACATGAAGTTATGGTTGGATTTTGCATCGACTTATCCATACCAAAAGTTCATAAACGGTACCGAGATGTACGGAAACCGTAAAAATACTACTAGATAAACTTAACATTCACTTAATTGCAAACACAGGTATTATGAAAAATTCATTAATTTTAAGCTTAGTTGCCGCCTCTGCACTTCTTTTCTCGAGTTGTGGGAACAGTGGCCCACAAGGTGACCTTGTGGGGGTCGGCTCAGGACAGGACTGGTATGAGCCAGACCCTTACGGAATGGTTTTTATCCCACAAGGGAGCTTTAATATGGGACCCAATGATCAAGATATAAATTTTGCTTATACTGCACAGGCTAAAACCGTTTCTATTGACCCTTTTTGGATGGATGTTACTGAAATTACAAACTCAGAATACAAACAATTCGTTTACTGGGTAAGAGATTCTATCGCAAGAAGGTTGCTTGTTGAGGCAGAAGTTGAACACCCAGAATCTGGTACATACATTGCCGAAGTAAACCTTGAAACAGTAGATGAAGCCCTGTATGACCCAGAAGATACTAAAACCTGTTTCTTAAACCATAACATTCCAGTAGAATGGGCCAGTACAACAGAAGAATACCGTGAAGCAATCCGCCCACTATTCTTAGAAGCTCATGAGCAATTTTACAAGCAAAAAGAAATTGATGCACGAAAAATTATATTTGAATACTACTGGTTCGATTTACGCCAAGCCGCAAAACGTGTAAACCGTTACAACTTCAACGATGATTTTACTGGTGGCGAATACAAAGGAACAGTTGTAAACGAAAAAGGAGAAACTGTACCAATAAAAGACCGTTCCTCTTTTATCATGCACGGAAAAATAAATGTTTACCCAGATACATTAGTTTGGATGATGGATTATACCTATTCTTATAACGAACCGTTAGCAAGAAATTATTTTTGGCATACAGCATACAACGACTACCCCGTTGTTGGTGTAGATTGGCTACAAGCTAACGCTTTTTGCATTTGGAGAACCCGATTTATGAGCAACTACCAATACAGCATTGGCGAACTTCCATTTCAAGATTATAGACTACCAACAGAAGCTGAATGGGAATATGCAGCACGTGGAGGACTAAACCTTTCAATGTACCCATGGGGCGGTCCATACACAAGAAATGTTAATGGCTGTTTCATCACTAACTTTAAACCTCTCCGTGGTAATTATGGTGATGATGGCGGAAACAGAACACTCGAAGTGATGAAATATGCACCAAACGAATATGGACTTTACGACATGGCAGGTAATGTAGCAGAATGGACTTCAAATGCTTTTGATGAGTCTGCATACAGTTTCACACACGATTTAAACCCTGACTTTCAATACAATGCACTCAAAGAAGACCCACCAGCACTAAAAAGAAAAGTGGTAAGAGGTGGCTCTTGGAAAGATGTTGCATACTACTTACAAGTAGGTACTCGAACTTACGAATATCAAGATACCGCAAAATCCTACATTGGCTTCCGTTGTGTAAGATCTTACATGGGACGAGATGCTACCGACTGGGACGCATCAAGATTTTAAGCTAAAAAAACATGATAAAATTAAAAACTGGCACAAAGCCAGTTTTTTTTGATGTAAATTTTGTATTACATTTTTAATTATTAAGTTTGCACTAACAAAAAGACCAAAATAAAATTTACCTTATATGTAAATAGTATTATTTTATTTGAAATTGTTTTAAAGTTTTGATACTCAGATGAATTTTCCTTTTTAATAAAAAAAGTTTTTTCTATTAAAAAGTGTAACCTTTTTCACCTTTGCAGTTATGATAATGAAACGACACAAGAAAAAAGAGAAAGTACTCAAAAAATAGAGTTGAATTATTAATGTTCTTATCCATGGTAAAAAGAACAGGCAGAACCAAACTATATGTTTTGACAAAACTAACTTTTTTAAACACTTTCTAATAGAAAGATTATTTACTTAAAAGCCCTTTATTTTGGCAAGGAAATTGTAAAAGATAGGATAGTATTTTTTTTTAAAAAACAATCCATTTTTTTTTGGGGTTCTAAAAAAAATACTACTTTTACACCTTTAATTACCTTAAAACAACAA
>CAMZKQ010000111.1 GCA_947311265.1 uncultured Chlorobiota bacterium
CACAATCGCCTGATGGACAAAGACCGCAAAACCACATTTTCAAAAAAGTTGAATTTCGTTACCCTTCAAATGCCCAACTTCACAAAATCGGCCGACCAGTTGGAAACCAATTTTGAAAAATGGCTCTACGTTATAAAAAACCTCAGCTGGCTCGAAAATGTGCCAAGCAAATTGCAAGATAAAATTTTTCAAAAATTATTTTCAGTCGCCTCCTACGAAGCCCTAAATACGGCAGAAAAAGAAAAATATCGAGAAAGCGAAAAATACTATAACGACCTAAAAAACTCCCTCGACACCGCTTTCGAGGACGGCAAAAAAGAAACCGAAGAAGAACTAATCCCCCTGCTGGAAGAGGAGCGGCGACAAAAAAAAGAAGAAAGGCGACAAAAAGAGGAAGCCCTCGCCAAAGAAAAAGAAGCCCTCGCCAAAGAAAAAGAAGCCCTCGCCAAGGAAAAGGAAGCCCTCGCCAAAGAAAAGGAAAAAAGTTTCAAACTTGCAAAATTAATGAAACAGCTCAATCATTCTATAGAAGAAATTGCAACCGAAACAGGGCTAAGTATTGATGAAATTAAAAAGATGGAAATATAAACTACGCCTTTTTCTCATACCTGCAAATTTGTAACTTTTGCTTAGATTCTATATAGCATTAAAAAAAGCCAAGCAATTTTGCAAGGCTTCCTTTTTTATTTCGTGCCAATCTAAATTTTATTTGCCGCCAGAATTGGCTTCATCTTGAAAATCTAAGCCAGATTCCCAAATCTTAATGTGATTATCGCTAGAACTGACAATATATTTCCCATCGGCACTGAACCTAACGCAGTGCACAGGGCCAGTATGGCTCACTAGTTTCTGTACAATTTCACCAGTACTTACGTCCCATAGTATAATTGACTTATCCCAAGAACTGCTTACCAAGTATTTCCCATCTGGGCTAAAATCTACCGATAAAGCATGCCACATGTGCCCCCTGAGTAGGAATTTTTCTTTACCTCCTGAAAAGTTCCAAATTCTAACAGTATTATCTTTTGCAGCAGTTGCAATAAGTTGCCCATCTGGGCTTACGGCTATGTCCATTATAGTATTTGCATGCCCTTGCATGGTTCTTAGGCATTGGCTTTTACCATAATCCCAAACCTTAATAGTTTTGTCTTTTGAGCCTGTTACTATAAATTTCCCCTTTTTGGTAACTGCCAAGCAGGATACTCTTGCAGTATGCCCTTTCATTTCTCGGTAGTTTTTGCCAGATTTAATTTCCCATAGATTTACTAGCCCGTTTTCTGTGGCAGTTGCTACAAATTTACCGTTGGGTGTAATTTTTGCGTCCCAAACAATATCGTCGTGTTTGTTAAAATTCTTAAGAATTTTTCCTGTTGATGTTTTCCATATAATGGCAGAATGGTCGCGCGATGCAGATATTATGTAGTTGCCTTTTTTGTTCGTGGAAAGGTCAAAAATATCACTAATGTGCCGTTTCGACTTATAAACTTGCTTTCCTGTTTTAGCATCATAGGCTATAAGGTCGCCATTTTTTTGCCCTACGATTACGAGTTTATTGTCCTTGGACAGCACAACGGTATTTATCTGTACACCAGAACCTGTGATGTCATTTATTTCTTTTACATTTTGCGAAAAAGAATTGGGGATACCTGCTAGAAATAAAAATGCAAGTAGTAGTGTAAATGTTTTTTTCATAGGATTTGCTTTTTAGCCGAAGCTGGGTTTATAGGGTTACTTTTTAGCTGTTACTTTAACCTGAGTGCCTATTTCTATGTCTTCTAGTAAGCAGTAGCCTTGGCTATCAGTCATTAATTTTTCTGTTTTTCCGTTGTACTGAACAGTTACTTCTGCCTCTGTAATAGGATTATTTTTTTTATCAACAACTTTAAATTTCATGCTGTGTTGCACTGGGACTTCTGGCTCTATAACTTCAATTTCGATTACTAGTGGGTAAAATGCTTTCCCTTTTTCGCATATAAAATTACTAATTCCGGCAGTTGCATGGCTAGCACTTACTTCTGCATTTATTTTGATATTTGGTAGCGTTATTTCTCCTGCCTCGTTAGATTTTAATTCTTCCTGCCCACCTGCCCATGTAAAAGTGTAGCTTTGATTGGGCTGAATGCTACCGTCAGAACCTGTAACTTTAAAAAGCATATCTGCTTTTTCGGATACAACGATAAAGTAATCTCCATACTCTATACACGTATGCCCCTTCACATTTATTGCCTGAGCTTGTTCTATTTCGTATGATTTAACATAAGACTCCTCCTTTACGCTTGCTAATGTAATCGTTGCATCGGACGATGAGCGTTGTATTTCCTTTTTGCCTTCGTACTCGAAGGACACTTCGGCATTGGGTGCTGGTGTGCCGTCTTCAAAGCGTACTTTAAAAACCATCGGCACTCGTTTGGCATTTATAATTTTATCAAGAATGCCTTTATCCGCCCCGGGGGTATCGTTTAAAAATCCCCATTGGGTGAGTACAACATTTTCTTGCCCATTATTTTGTATCACAAAAATATCTTTAAGGGCAGGTATTTCGATGCACTTATATAAGAATGCGATTAATTTTTGGTCTTCAAAGTTTTTAGCCGCTTCTATTAGTTTTGTAATCTGTGCGGAAAGCCTTGCTTTTACAAGGCTTTGCTGTTCTTCGCTAATTTGCGTAATGCAAACTGGGTTACCTTCGTATTCGGTTGTCCATATAATTTTATCGCCACTTATTACAGGCTCGGTGAACAACTGGTACTCTTTTCCTTGCGGGAAGGCGGCTTTTAATTGGTTGTATATGCCTTTTGATGCTGATGGGTCGCCAAGTGTATAACGTACATTTTTGAGTTCTTTTGCTATTACTTGATTCATTGGTTTATGGATATTTTAATGTTTGCAATATTAAGACTAATAAAACTAACCTTTAGGTGCAAAGGTTTATAAATAAAACTGATTTTCTTCTGCTATAAATTTTTGTCGTGCTATTTTTTTGACGAAATGCTTGATTAGTTTGATGAGCACCCTACTTTCTTTGATAAAATTTAATTTAAAACTTTAAATTTCCTTTTATTATTACTTTTTAATCCTAAAAAAAATAAAGCCCTTTCGATACAAGAAAGTGCTTTATTTTAGACATTTATTTTTTTTCTGGCACTAATTTTTCAATATCCTCCATAAAGCCCTCTAAGGCTCGGCTTGTATTTATCAAGCTCGTTTTCATGCTTTCTTTTGCTTCTTGAAAAACATCTTTAAAGCTATCAAAAAGGTCATGATAATAGTCCACCGCATCGTTCATATTAGATATAAACGCTCTAAAATACTTTTCCTCCCTTCTGTTTAGCGGTGCTGATGCTTCTGCAATTTTATTTTTCAGGTAATCAATATAAAGCCCCATTTCCTTAATGAAAATATTAGGTCTATTCTGGCTAGTTATCACGTTATTACGCCCATAAATATGCCCAATCATTTCTTTTAAGCTACGCTTTTTAGAATAGTAAGCCATATTAGGGCCTGGGCAAATAGATACGCCTTCGCCTTCGATTTTAGTGTTAATTGCATTGTTGAGCAAAGAGGCTGTTCCTAAGCCTACACAAATGCAAGCCTTGTCAGTAATTTTAAAGTATTTGGCTTGGTAGGCTTCTTGGCTAATTTCTTCTTTGTCTAATTCCGAAACTGCAAATTTCTGAAACCGCCGAGAGGCAGTACAAATTTTAGTTTTGGTATATTCTTTTGTCGAAATAAGGAATTTTTTGGGGCATAAGCTACCGGGTTTTCCCGCTTTAATTAGGGCTAATTTTTCGGCATCTTTTGTGTTGCCCCTAAGGCTGTTGAAAGGCACACCTAGTGGCGAAATATTACTAAGGTATAAGTCTTTTTCTTGTGCAGCAATTAGTAAATCCATGCTTTTTTCGTCCACCTGTGTAGCTTCTGGCACGAGCAAAAACGGCGTTCCCCAGCCTACCGAATCTACTCCGTAGTGGTCGATTAGGAAATTATGCTCTTCGGCAGTGCCTACGCCACCTTGGGCTGTTATTTTCAGCTTTAGAGGTTGCTCTGGTATGACTTTACCTTTGGCCTCTAATGCAGGAATTAAGATGTCCTGAATATCCTTAACAAGAGCTTCTCGGTGCAATCTAAATTCATCTAAGATGGGGCCCATAAGAAATCCATCGGAAGCAAAGGCGTGTCCGCCACAATTTAGCCCCGATTCTACTCTGTACTCGGATACCCAGATGCCTTTTTTAGCAAAAAATTTGCCTTGTATAAGTGCAGAGCGGTAGTCGCTTACTTTTAGTACCACCTTCTTTTTAATGTAGCCGTTTTTTTCGGGGAAGAAGTCATTAAAATTTTCGATATAGCCATATAGGCGAGGATTCATGCCTGCCGAAAGGATAATTGAGGAGGCTAAATTACTGTTGGCATAGCCTCTAAGAGCAGCATGTGCATCGTTAAATTCTGTAGGTAACTCTTCGCCATTTTTAAAGTTTTCCTTGTCCAGTTTGGTCATTATATTTACATCAATGCTGCCCATGGACAGGTTGTTTTTTATCCAAGTTGCTGCTTCGGAAAAGTCAAAATTATCGGAGGTAAAATCTTTAAATTTCTGTTTAAAAGTTGCTCCATCTGGTAGCATACTGAAATACTCTTTCAGTTTTTCTCGCTTATCGGCGGTAGAATTTTTAAGCTCTTCAAATTTATCTCTTGCCAAATCGTTCACCAAATTAAGGTAAGAGGTAAAACGTTTGGCTCGAAAATCGTCAATTTTATCAGTAATCTCTTCATACGGTAATTTCAGTTTTTCGCAGTACATTTTTCTTAGTTTCTCAACTAAAATATCATCTACCATAGAAATCACAGAATCTATACCGAATTGTGATACTTTTAAAGGGGTTTCAAGGGTAAAACCAATGCCCATAACTGGGATATGAAATGAGTGTGTTTTTATCATATTATTTTTTTTGTAGTATTAAGTTGCTTGCCATAGATAATTTACAAAGGTAATGAAATTTTAATGATTTAAGGTTTTTACTTTGGTATTTTCCGAAGCATTTATAAGAGGCTCTGTAACTATTGCTGTTCCTGGGTTTACACCGTTAATTAAGACTGTACTTTCGTTTATTTTTAAAATATTGATTTGTTTTTTTTGAAGTTTACCATCAGCAACGGTGTAAATTTCGTTGGAATTAAAGAGGGCAGTCCGAGGCAGTTCCATTGCATTTTTTATCGTAATTTTAGAAAATTCTGCCCAAAGGTACTCCCCTTGTAGCACGCCTTTTGTTGAGCTTAGTGTTACAAAAAATGTAATGGATTGGGTTTTGCTATCCACAAAATTAGATTTCCGGCTGACTTGCCCTTTAATTTTATGATTTTCGTTGCCTTTGGCATATATTAGCACAGGGTCGCCAATATGTATCATGCTTGCATTTTGGGTTTCTATGGGTACTTCGAGTTCTAATTTATCGGTACGCACCATCTTGGCGAGCCTTGCTCCGGGGTTGGCAATTGCTCCTACTTCGGCAAATACATCTATAAAGCTGCCATTGAATGGGGCATAAATTCGATACTTTGAAAGGCGTATTTCTTCGCTTTTTATGCTGTAATAATCGCTAAGGATATTTCGGCTGGCGAGGTATATTTTTTCTTGGCTTGAGTTGGCTTTGGGCAAATTGGGAATGGGTTTTGTGAGCTCTGTGTTATTAAAAAAGGTGTACCATTTGGGGTAGCTGCTGATAAAGTCTATTTTAAAATCGGGGAGTAAATTAGCGATTTTATTTAAAAACCGACTTTTATGTGCCCGAAGGGCAAGTTGTGCTTCTTGGTCGTAAATATTCAGAAGGAGTTGCCCTTTTCTAAAATGCTGCCCTTTTTTTAAGGGGATTCTCCCTGCTAAAATCCGCCCTTGTACTTCGCTGCTCAAATCTACATAATTTTGCGAGGCTAGCCTTCCTGTGGCTTTTACCTTGGAATATAGGGTTGAAAACGTGGCGGTTTTCACCTTTACTGTAGGTATTGTTTTTTGCTTTTTCTTTTCAGGCACTTCGGGCTTGAAACTGGCAAGTACTTTCATTATACCAACTCCTCCGGCAAGGAGTAGTATTATTGAGCCGATTATAATAAATTGTCTTAATTTCATTTTTGGTTTTATTTATTTGGAGCAATTTTGGGGTAATTTAGAGGTTCAGGAAATTAGTAATTAATAACTTTGTATCAGAAATGGCTTGTTCCAAGTTATCGTTTACAATAATTGCGTCAAATTGATTGGCAAATGTGAGTTCGTACTCTGCTTTTTTTACTCTTTTTTCTATGTTTTCTTGGGAATCTGTATTTCTGGTTACTAGCCGTTTTTGTAATTCGTCGATAGAGGGCGGCTGTATAAAAATGCTTAAGGCTTGCTCTTGAAAATATTTTTTGATATTAATTCCACCTAAAACATCAACATCAAAGACAACATTTTTCCCGGCCTTACGCAAACGCTCAATTTCGTTTTTGAGTGTGCCGTAGAAATGGTCTTTGTAAACCTCTTCATACTCTATAAATGCGTTGTCTGCAATGCGTTGCTTAAACTCTGGTATGGAGAGGAAAAAATAGTCTGCTCCATTGCGTTCCCCCGCTCGCTTTTTTCGGCTACAAGCCGAAATTGAGAATGCCAAGTTAAATGCTTTTTCTAAAAGCATTGCTTTTACAATAGTGGTTTTTCCTGCCCCAGATGGTGCGGAAAAGATTATTAATTGCCCTTTTTCCATAGCTTGCTAAATTTGCTACAAACATATAAATTATATCATAAATATTTTAATTATTTTAAAGTCTATGCTATTTTTTACAGCAGCTTTGGGCGATAATCTTTGGCACTAGTAGGGGCTAAATCTAAAAATAAAAAAAGAAGAGCACTACTAAAGGCTCTAATCTTAATGTCATAAACAGTTGGGAATTGCACAGACATTTACAACTACACATTGCATAAAGCAATGTTTACATAACTTATTTGTAAAATATTATCAGATTTTGCAAAAAAACTTTATCTTAGCCAAATATAGTTTTAGACACCCCTAAAAAGAATAAAAATGAAAGTAATAAAACATGGCTCAATAGGCGACGATGTTGAAGAGTGGCAATATTTCCTTATGGGAGAGCAATATTATATTGTTGAAGGCACAGGTGTTTTCGATGATATAACACATGCTGCAACGGTTGATTTTCAACGCAGAAATGGCTTAAAACCTGATGGTGTGGTGGGCAAACATTCTTACCTAAAAGCAAATTTTTTAGGCTTTGATTTTTCTGATTTTAACCCTATCCCTGCAAAGGGCGAAAAAAAAGAGGGTAAGAAAGCTAAGAAAAAGCAATCCGATGCTAATGTGGATATGAGTGGTAAACATTGGCCTCCAGAACCAAATTTTAAAGGCCCATCGCCTGCTCTTGCTCAGGAAATGTTTGGTAAAATTAAATATAAATCGGACAGGAAAGGGCAGGTAACTTTGCTCAATAACTGGGAAAAGAAAAATATCATTACAATAAATATCCCACAGCTCAATAAAATTGGGCAGCGTTGGGGGCATAAAAATGGGGATATTCTTTTCCATAAATTGGCGGCCCCTCAAATGATTGCTCTTTGGCAGGCATGGGAAGATGCTGGGCTATTGCCGCTGATTACTGATTGGTGCTGTACATACAGTATGCGGTTTGTGCGGGGGAGTAAAACTCGGCTAAGTAACCATGCCTACGGCACTGCGTTTGATATTAATATCCGCTCTAATGCTTTGGGCAAAACGCCCCCTGTTGTGGGCAAGCCGGGCAGTTTGCGTAAACTTGTACCACTTGCTAATGAGTTTGGTTTTTATTGGGGGGGGCATTTCCCTCGCCGAAAAGATGGCATGCACTTTGAAGTGGCAAAAATTATCAGAATTGCTTAGACCAAGTAATTTGAGATTTATAATTTCATAAAAAAGCAGTTCCAATTTGGGAGCTGCTTTTTTTATTTCATGATTAAAAAAATCATTAACTTTGTTGGTGTACATGTACGTCCATTTGTGGGTAAGGAATATTTAGTCCTTTTTGGTCGAA